>NZ_JBVHHB010000016.1:149909-199406 GCF_055561295.1 Kitasatospora sp. NPDC022785
GGGCCCCCCCCCCCGCGGCGGGGGGGGGGCGGGGGGGGGGGCCGCCCCCCCCCCCCCCCCGGGGCCCCCCCCCCGCCCCCCCGCCCCCCCGGCGCCCGGCCGGGCGGGGGGGCGGGCCCCGGGGTCTGCGGGCCTTCCGTCGCCGCTCCAGCCCACGTCCAGCGACCTTCCAGAGCCGCTGGCCACCATCGTCGGGCACCGCCGTCCGGTGGTGCAGCTGGAGCGATGGAGGCCGCGTGAACCAGTACGTAGCAGCCGGACCGCGGCCCGGGGCACCCCTTCGGCTGATCTGCTTCCACCACGCCGGGGCCGGCGCGCTGACCTTCGCCGGCTGGTCCGCCCGGATCGGGCCGCTGGTCTCGGTGGTGCCGGTCCGGCTGCCCGGCCGCGAGACCAGGCTGGGCGAGGACCGGATCACCGACGTGGACCGGCTCTTCCGGGAGCTCGACGAACACCTCGGCCCGCTGCTCGACGAGGGCCCCTACGCCTTCTACGGGCACAGCCTCGGCGCGCTCGTCGCCCACCGGTTCGCCGGTCACCGGATCGACTCCGGGCGGCGGGCCCCCGCCGGGGTCCTGGTGGGCGCCTGTATGGCTCCCCATCTGCCGAACCCGCTGATCTCGGCCGCGGACGCCGACGACACCCGGCTGCTGGGCCTGCTCTCCGGCCTCGGCGGGGTGCCCGAGGAACTGCTCGCCCGCCCGGCCTGGCTGCGCGAGATGCTCGCCACCACCCGCGCCGACCTCGTCCTCGGCCGCGCGCTGAGGGAAGGCGCCACCGCGCCGCTGCCCTGCCCGATCTGGGCGTTCGCCGGGTCGGAGGACAGGATCGCCACCCCCACGGCGGTCGCCGCGTGGGAGCGGTGGACCACCTCGGCCTTCCACCTGCGCACCCTGGCCGGCGGCCACTTCTTCGTCCGCGACGGCGAACTTCCGCTGCTGCTGGGCGAGTTGCTCAACCCGTCGGCGGTGCTCGCGGCCGAGCACCGGGAAACGCCACGCACGTTCGAACCTCTCGGTGCCGGCGCCGCCCGGGACGGCATCCGCGGCCTCCGCGGCGCCGGTGAGTGAACAGAGCATCCCAACCCTGAAGGGAGAGGCGATATGGATATCGGCCTGCTCGGCCCGCTGAGGGTCGACCAGTCGGGGGTGTCCATCGTTCCGACGGCCGGCAAGCCACGGAAGGTCCTGGCCCTGTTGGCCTGCCGGGCCGACCGGCTGGTGTCGGTGGAAGCACTGATCGAGGAGGTCTGGGGCGAACACCCCCCACGCAGCGTCCAGACCACCCTCCAGACCTACGTCCTCCAGCTGCGCGGCTGCATCGCGGCCGCGCTGGACGGGCCGGCCCCCGTCGGCCTGCCGCTCGGCGCCAAGAGCGTCCTGGTCACCGAGGCCGGCGGCTACCTGCTGGACACCCAGGGCGGCACCCTGGACAGCACCGAATTCGCCCTGCTCTGCCGCCGCGGACACCGGGCGATGGACGTCGGGGACCACGTCACCGCCTCCGCCACCTTCCGCAAGGCGCTCGAACTCTGGCGCGGGCCGGCCCTGGTGGACGTCCAGTGCGGGCTGCTGCTGGAGGCCGAGGCGCGCTCCCTGGAGGAGTCCCGGCTGAGCATCCTCGGCCGCCGGATCGAGGCCGACCTGAGGCTCGGCCGCCACCACGAACTGGTCGGGGAGCTCTCCGGCCTCTGCGCCCAGTACCCGCTGCACGAGGGGCTCCAGGGCCAGTTGATGATCGCCCTCTACCGCTCCGGGCGCCGCTCCACCGCCCTGGAGGCCTACCAGCGGCTGCGCACCGTGCTCAGCCGCGAACTCGGCCTGGACCCGTCCCCGGAGCTTCGCGAACTCCAGAGCGCCCTGCTGGACGCCGACCCCGGCCTCGACCTGGTGGGCACCGTCACCCCGGGCCGGCTGCTGCGCGCCATCTGACCGACCGTCACCACCCCACGAGAGAGGCATACGATGAGCGAGTTCTCCCTGTCCGAGCTCACCGGCAAGCTGCGCGACTGCGCCGGCGAGGCCGAGGGCTACGACCTGGACACCGACGACGTCACCGACGTCCCGTTCCTCGAACTCGGCTACGACTCGCTGGCGCTGCTCCAGGTCACCGGAGTGCTCAAGCGCGAGCGCGGGATCGTGATCCCGGACGACGAGGTGATCGCGGCCGAGACCCCCCGGGTGCTCCTCGACCTGATCAACCACAGCCTCGCCACGCGGGCCGCCTGATGCCGTACGCAGCCATCACCTACCGCGTCAAGCCGGGCCACGAGGACGAGATCGCCGCGATCTTCGCCTCGTTCCAGCGGGTCGACACCCCCGACTACGCCGCCGCCGACGGCAGCGAGGCCGGGCGGCTGCTCGGCACCGGCGTCTTCATCAAGGACGACGTCCTGATCCGGGTCATCCACTACGAGGGCGAGTTCGCCGCCGTCGGCCGGCACATGGCCGCCCAGCGGGGCGTCCACCTGTTGGAGGAGAAGCTCGCCCCCTACCTCGCCGAGGAGCGGGACACCACCAGCGCCGAGGGCTTCGCCGCGTACTTCCGCAACGCGCTGATGCGCTCGATCTCCCAGCTCACCGTGGACACCCACCCGAACCGGGCCTGACCGCCCCGGTCACCCGAGGAAAGGCGGCCCCACCATGACCACGGCACTGGGCGTCCTCGCGCTGCTCGGCAGCGGAGTCACCGCCGGAGTGCTCTTCGCCGTCGCGCTGAGCGTGCTCCCCGCGCTCTTCGCGATGCCCACCAGCACCTACGTGTACGCCCATCAGCTGCTCGGGCGGAACTGGGATCCGACCATGCCGGCCATCGTGCTGGGATCCACCCTGGCGGACGTCCTCTGGGCGGTCCTCGGCGGCTCCGCCGTCCGGGCCGCGGCCGTGACCGCGGCGGTCCTGCTGCTGGGCGTCTCGGCCGTGTCCCACCTGTGCAACGTCCCGATCAACCGGCGGGTCAAGGCGGTCGAGGATCCGCAGCGACTCCCCGCCGACTGGACCGACCCGCGCCCGCTCTGGCGGCGCTGGCACCTGCTGCGCACCGCCCTCGCGGTGGCCGCACTGATCGCCAACACCGTCGCGGCACTCGGGCGATGAGCGGAGAAGGGCCGGGCCGGTCTCCCCGTGGGGAGGCCGGCCCGGCCCTTGTTCCGGTGCCGCGCGGTGCGGCGCGACGCCGCCCGGTCAGGACGCGGGCGCCGCGTCCCGGACCGAGATCTGCGCGACCGTCCGCAGCAGGCTGCGCCGGAAGGTCGCCACGAACCCCTCGACCGTGTCGGTGTCCCGGGGCCGGCTCAGGTACGGCTTGAGCCTGAGCTCCACCTCGCGCACCCCCGGCTGGCCGGCCATGTGCCGGGCCACCGCGTCCAGATCACCCTGGTACTCGATCACCCGCACCAGGGTGTCGTCCCGGATGAACACGGCGGTGGCCAGGATCCGGCCGGCCTCCTCACCGCTCTCCGTGCGGACCCGGTCCGACCTCACCCGGCGGAAGCTGCCGAAGATCTCGGTGAGTTCGGCCTCGAAGCCCGGCTTGATGTCGTACGTGATGGCGGCGAACGGCATGGGTGGCTCCTGCGTGTGCGGTGGGCGGTGAACCCCCCAAGGCCACCACCGGCGGCTCGTATTCTCCTCAAGTCGCTTGCCTGGACGGCCTCTTGAGCCTGGCTCCAGTTGCCGCTGCAACAGTCCGGCGTGTCGGAAGGGCACCCAGCGGCAGGAGGACAGCAATGCACCGAACCCTCATCGTGGCGAAGTTGCAGCCGGGCAAGGCGGACGACATCGCGGGCATCTTCGGCGACTCGGACGCCACCGAACTGCCCCACCTGGTCGGTGTCTCCCGGCGCACCCTGTTCCGGTTCCACGACCTCTACTTCCACCTGGTCGAGGCCGACCAGGACATCACGCCCGATCTCTACCGGGCCCGCAGCCACCCGCTCTACGAGGAGATCAACACCCGGCTGGCCGCCTGCGTGAACCCGTACGACCCGAACTGGAAGGAGCCCAAGGACGCCATGGCGACCCCCTTCTACGTGTGGACCAAGGACGAGGGGCGGATCCAGTGACCACCGAGACCGACCGCGACACCATCACCCGCACCGTCAAGGTCTCCGCCGACCAGGTCGAGGCCAACGTCAAGCGCGGCGGCGACATCCGGGTGACCCTCAGCCCCAAGACCGTCGGCTGCACCTCCGGCTTCGGCGGCGTGCTGCGCCTCGCCCCCGGGGACCACGTCACCGAGCACTACCACCCCTACTCCGAGGAGTTCATCCACGTCGTCTCCGGCGTGCTGGAGATGACCCTGGACGGCCAGACGGTCGCCCTCGGCGCCGGGGACTCGCTGCTGGTGCCGATCGGCGTCCGGCACCGGCTCGTCAACACCGGTGAGACCACAGCGAACTGCGCCTTCCACCTGTCGCCGCTCGCGCCGCGCCCCGAACTCGGCCACGTGGACACCGAGCCGGCCCAGCACCCGGCGGCCGCCAACCCGCAGGTGGGCGGTTCCCGATGACCGCCGAACGGCGGGCGGTGATCACGGGGATCGGCGTGGTGGCGCCCGGCGGGGTCGGCCGGGAGGCGTTCTGGCAGCTGCTCACCGAGGGCCGCACCGCCACCCGGCGGCTCAGCCTCTTCGACCCGGCCGGGTTCCGCTCGAAGGTCGCCGCCGAGGTGGACTTCGACCCGGCCGCGGCCGGCCTGGAGGCCCGCGAGATCCGGCGGATGGACCGGGCCGCCCAGTTCGCCGTCGTCTCCGCCCGCGAGGCGATCGCCGACAGCGGCCTCGACCTGGCCACCGTCCGGCCGGAGCGGATCGCCGTCGGCGTGGGCAGCGCCGTCGGCTGCACCATGGGCCTGGAGGAGGAGTACCTCGTCCTCAGCGACCGCGGCCGGCAGTGGCTCGTCGACCACACCTACGGCGTCCCGCACCTCTACGGCTACATGGTGCCGTCCACGCTCGCCGTGGAGGTCGCGTGGGCGGCCGGCGCCGAGGGCCCGGTCTCGCTGGTCTCCACCGGCTGCACCTCGGGCATCGACGCCGTCGCGCACGCCGTCCAGCTGATCGAGGAGGGGAGCGCCGACGTCGCGCTGGCCGGCGCCACCGACGCGCCGATCTCGCCGATCAGCGCCGCCTGCTTCGACGCGATCCGGGCCACCACCGCCCACAACGACGACCCCGAACACGCCTCCCGGCCGTTCGACCGGGACCGGGCCGGCTTCGTGCTCGGCGAGGGCTCCGCCGTCCTGGTCCTGGAGGAGAAGGCCGCCGCCGAGGCACGCGGCGCCCACGTGTACGGCGAGATCGCCGGCAGCGCCGGGCGCAGCAACGCCCACCACATGACCGGCCTCAAGCGGGACGGCCGGGAGATGGCCGAGGCCATCTCGGTCGCCCTCGACCGGGCCCGGCTCGACCCCACCGCCGTCGACTACATCAACGCGCACGGATCCGGCACCCAGCAGAACGACCGGCACGAGACCGCGGCGTTCAAGCGCGCACTCGGCGACCACGCCTACGACATCCCGGTCAGCTCCATCAAGTCGATGATCGGGCACTCGCTCGGCGCGATCGGCTCGATCGAGGTCGCCGCCTGCGCACTGGCCCTGGACCGGCAGGTCGTGCCGCCCACCGCCAACCTGCACAACGCCGACCCGCACTGCGACCTGGACTACGTCCCGCTGACCGCCCGTGAGCACCGCACCGACGTGGTGCTCACCGTCGGCAGCGGATTCGGCGGCTTCCAGAGCGCGATGGTCCTGGCCCGGCCCGGCGCGGCCGGCCACGGGAGGAGCTGACCATGCCCGCCGACGACCAGCCCCCGGTGATCACCGGTATCGGGATCACCGCCCCCACCGGCATCGGCGTCGAGGCCCACTGGGCCGCCGTCCTGGCCGGCAAGTCCGGCATCGAACGGATCACCCGCTTCGACCCCGAGCCCTACCCCGTCCGGTTCGCCGGCGAGGTCACCGGCTTCAGCGCCGCCGACACGGTGTCCAGCCGGCTCATCCCGCAGACCGACCACTGGACCCACCTCGCGCTCGCCGCCTCCGAGGCCGCCCTCGCCGACGCCGGCGTCGACCCGGCCGCGCTCCCCGAGTACGAGATGGCCGTCGTCACCGCCAGCTCCTCCGGTGGTACCGAGTTCGGCCAGCACGAGATGGAGGCGCTCTACCAGCACGAACCCGAATGGGTCGGCGCGTACCAGTCGATCGCCTGGTTCTACGCCGCCACGACGGGCCAGATCTCCATCCGGCACAAGCTGCGCGGCCCGTGCGGCGTGCTCTGCGCCGAACAGGCGGGCGGGCTCGACGTCATCGGCCAGGCCCGCCGGCTCACCCGCAGGGACGCCCGGCTGGTCGTCACCGGCGGCACCGACGCCTCGCTCTGCCCGTACGGGTTCGCCGCCCAGCTCTCCACCGGCAAGCTCTCCACCGTGCCCGACCCGGCCCGCGCCTACCTGCCGTTCGACCGTTCCGCAGCCGGCTACCTGCCCGGCGAGGGCGGTGCGATCCTCGTCATGGAACGGGCCGCCACGGCTGACGAGCGCGGCGCCGGACAGCGCTACGGACGGGTGCTCGGCTACGCGGCCGGCTTCGACCCCGCACCCGGCTCCGGCCGCCCGCCCGCGCTGCGCCGCACCGTCGAGGCCGCGCTCGCCGACGCCCGGCTCACCGCCGGGGACATCGACGTGGTCTTCGCCGACGCCGCGGGGACCCCGGCCGAGGACCTCGCCGAGGCCCGGGCGATCAGCGGGGTCTTCGGCCCCCGTGCCGTACCGGTCACCGCCCCCAAGGTGCTCACCGGCCGGCTCTACGGCGGCGGCGCGCCGCTGGACGTCGCCACCGCACTGCTCGCGCTGCGCGACGGCGTCATCCCCCACACCCCCGGCGTCGAGGCGCTCGCCCCCGGCTGCGACCTCGACCTCGTCACCGACGAACCCCGGACCGGCCCGCTCCGGCACGCCCTGGTGCTGGCCCGCGGCCACGGCGGGTTCGCCTCGGCCCTGATCCTCGGACGCTGACGGAAGGAGACCCGCCATGGCCGGTCACACCGACAACTCGATCGTCATCGACGCCCCCCTGGAGACCGTCTGGGAGATCACCAACGACCTGGAGAACTGGCCGCGGCTGTTCAGCGAGTACGCCTCCGCCGAGGTGCTCGAACGCGACGGCGCCACCGTCACCTTCCGGCTCACCATGCACCCCGACGAGAACGGCGCGGTGTGGAGCTGGGTCTCCCGGCGCACCCCCGACCCGCTGACCCGCACCGTCACGGCGCACCGGGTCGAGACCGGTCCGTTCGAGTACATGGACATCCGCTGGGAGTACACCGAGGAGGCGTCCGGCGTCCGGATGCGCTGGATCCAGGACTTCCACATGAAGCCGCAGGCCCCGGTCGACGACGCGGCCATGACCGACCGGCTCAACCGCAACACCGCCGTCCAGATGGACCTGATCAAGGGCAAGGTCGAGGCCGCCGCCCGCGCCCGCGCCTGACACCCCGGGAAGGGACCTCCGGTGACCGCACTGCTCGCCCCGCTGGTGGTACTGCTCAACGGCCTCGCCGCCGGGGTGCTCCTGGGCACCCAGCTCGGCGGCTGGCCGCTGCTGGCCGCGCTGCCACCGGACCGCTACGTGCACGCCCACGCGTTCTTCGCCACCCGCTACGACCCGTTGATGCCGATCTGCCTGGTCGGCACCCTGGCCGGTGACGTGGCGCTGGCCGCCGGCGGCTCCGGCACCGCCGCCCGGCTGCTCTGCCTGGCGGCCGCGGCGCTCGCCGCCGTCACCATCGCCATCTCGCTCACCAAGAACGTCCCGGTCAACAAGTGGATCCAGGGCATCGACCCGGACAACCTGCCGGAGAACTTCGCCGAACTCGACCCGCGCGCGGTCTGGGGGCCGTGGAACCGCAGGCGCAGCCTGCTCGCCATCCTCGCCTTCGTCGCCAACTGCGCAGCGCTGGCCGCCCTGCTCTGACCACCGACCCCCACAGCCACACGGAGGAAGACCATGAATCTGGCCCTGGAGGGCAAGAAGGCCCTCGTCACCGGCGGTACCCGAGGCGTCGGCCGGGGCATCGTGCTCGCCCTCGCCCGGGCCGGCGTCGATGTCGTGACCTGCTACCAGCAGCAGAGCGACTACGTCGGCTCGCTGGAGCGCGAGTTGAAGGAGACCGGCGGCAACCACCTGGTGCTGCGGGCCGACGTGACCCGGCCCGAGGAGGTCGCCGACCTGGTGGCGCGCGCCGGCGAGGCGTACGGCCGGCTCGACCTGGTCGTCAACAACGCCGGGGCGATCAGCCACATCCCGTACGCCGAGCTGCCGCTGGAGGAGTTCCAGCGGGTCTTCACCACCAACGTCACCGCCGCGCACCTGGTGATCCAGCACGCGCTGCCGCTGCTGCACGGCGGCTCCTCGGTGGTGAGCATCGGCTCCAAGGCGGTCGACGCGGGCATCCCGCTGCGCTCCCACTACACCGCCACCAAGGCCGCGCTGGTCGGGCTGAACCGCTCGCTGGCCAAGGAGTTCGGCGCCAGGGGCATCCGGTTCAACGTGGTCGCGCTCGGCGTGGTGGAGACCGAGAACCTGCACCGGATGCCGCAGGAGCAGCAGCAGGTGATGGTCGAGCGGTACAGCGCCAAGACCGCGCTCGGCCGGCTCGGCACCCCGGAGGAGGTGGCCGGCGCGGTCCTCTGGCTCGCCAGCGACCTCTCCCGTTACGTCACCGGCTCGACCGTCAGCGTGGACGGGGGGATCTCCTGATGACGTTCCGGGTCATGCTGCGGATGGAGATCTGGCCCGAGGCCGAGACCGCGTTCGTCGAGGAGTGGCACCGCGGCACCGAAGCCGTCACCGGCCACCCCGCCAACCTCGGCCAGTGGCTGTCCAAGGACAGCCACCAGGACAGGGTCTACTGGATCGTCAGCGACTGGCTGGACGAGCCGCGCTTCCGTGAGTTCGAGGAGAGCCAGGCCCACCTGGAGCACCGGGCCCGGCTGTACCCGTACCGCAGCGGCGCGTCCTTCCACACCATGGAGGTGGTCTCGCACATCCGGGGCCGGGCGGCCGCCCATGCCTGAGGTGCGTGTCCTGGTGTACCAGATCGCGCGCGACGAGGAGGAGTTGGCGGCCGTCCGGGCCGCCTACCACCAGGTGAGCCGGCGGCTGGCCGCGGTGCCCGGGATGCTCGGGAACGAACTGCTGCGGCAGGACCACGACCCGTCCTCGCTGGTCGTGGTCAGCCGCTGGGAGAGCTGGTCCGCGTTCGAGGCGTGGGAGCGCGGTGCAGGCCACCGCGACGACACCGCGCCGCTGCGGCCCTTCCGGGACAACCGCACCGGCACCCCCTTCGCGATCTACCAGGTCGACGCGGCGTACTGACCGCCGCCCCGAACCGCTGTCCCCGGCGCTCACCCCCGGTGCCGGGGACAGCCTTCTGCCCGCACGTTCCCACCAGCACGACGGATGAAGAAAGGCAGCACTATGAGCCGCGCGAGACTGGCGTTCATCGGACTCGGCAGCATGGGCGGCGGCATGGCCCACCGCCTGCTCCGGTCCGGACACCCGCTGACCGTGCACAACCGGACCGCGAGCCGGGCGGAGCCGCTGCGCGCCGAGGGCGCGGTGGTGGCCGCGACGGCGGCCGAGGCCGCCGCCGGTGCCGACACCGTGCTGCTGAGCCTCAGCGACGAGGCCGCCGTCGAGCAGGTGCTGTTCGGCGAGGTGGTCCCGGTGCTGGCCCCCGGCGCCCTGGTGATCGACACCTCCACCGTCTCGCCCGAGTACGCCCGGCAGGCCGCCGCCCGGCTGGCCGCCGGGGGGCTCCGGCGGGTCGAGGCGTGCGTCGTCGGCAACCCGATCCAGGCACAGGAGGGGCAGCTGCGGGTGTTCCTCTCCGGCGAGGACCGGGACGTCGAGGCCGTCCGGCCCGTCCTGGAGACCATCGGCTCCGAACTCGTCCCGCTCGGCGCCCCCGGCTCCGCCGCCACCGCCAAGCTCATCCTCAACCTGCTGCTCGGCGCCCAGGTCGCCTCGCTCGCCGAGGCCGTGACCTACGGCGAACGGGCCGGCCTCGACCGGGACCGCCTGCTCGCCTCCATCGCGGGCAGCGGCTTCAGCTCCCAGGTGATGCGCTTCCGGGCCGAACTGATGCGCAAGAACAGCTACCGGCCGGCCTTCTTCCGCTCCGAACTGATGGAGAAGGACCTGCGCCTCGCCGTCGCCGACGCCGCCGACGCGGGGGTGGCGATGCCGGTGCTGGAGACCGTGCGGGCCCGCTTCGCCGCCGTCGTGGAGGCCGGCGACGGCGACAAGGACGCCTCGGTCGTGATCGAGCACATCTGAGGACCCCGACGGGCCGACAGGCCACCGATCCTCCCGGTGGCCCCGGTCCCGCCGATCCCCCGACGGGCCCGCGCCGAGCCGGCGCGGGCCCGTTCCGTGCGTCCCGCCCGCCGGTGCTACGCGGTCCGGGCGTAGAGGCGGGCCAGCGCCGCGCCCAACGCGTGCTCCGCGTCCTCCCGCGCACCGGGGGAGCGCCAGGCCACCACCCCGTCCGGCCGGACCAGCACCGCGCCCGCCTCGCTCACCCCGTACGACTTGGCCCAGGTGCCGTCCGGGTCCGAGAGTTCGCCGGCGCCGCCGATGCCGTGCACCGTCAGGGGGACGCCGAGCAGCCGGGAGGCCGCCCGTGCCGCGGCCGGCCAGCGGCCCGGGGTGGCGCCGGTGAGCAGCACGGCCGAGCGGCCGAAGAGGTCGAGGGCGGAGAGCTCCCCGGTGCCGGGGCGCCTCAGCCGCACGTGCGGGGCCCGGCTTCCCGGCAGGCCGCGCGGGTCGACGGCCCACACCTCCGGTTCACCGTCCGCGGTCACCGGCCCGTCCGGTTCACCGTCCGCCGTCACCGGCCCGTCCGGCGCCGCGGCCGGGAGCCCGAGCGAGGGGTAGCGCCAGCCGAACCAGAGCGTGACGTCCTCCACGACCCCCGGCGGGACCCCGCGCCGGCCGTGGCGGTCCCCGCCCCGGGGCCGGTCCTGCTGGCGCAGCACCGCCTGGCGCACGGTGGCCGCGCAGACCGGCCGCCGCTCCGCCTCGTAGCTGTCCAGCAGCTCCGGCGTGGCCTGCCCGGCGAGCACCGCCGCCAGTTTCCAGGCCAGGTTGTGGGCGTCCTGCACCCCGGTGTTGGAGCCGAACGCGCCGCTCGGCGGCATCACGTGGGCGGCGTCCCCGGCCAGGAACACCCGGCCCGAGCCGAAGCGGAGCGCGACCTTCGCCGCCGCCTCCCACGGGACGACCCCGAGCACCTCCGCCGCCAGGCCGTCCACGCCCGAGGCCGCCCGGATCAGCTCCAGGCAGCGTTCCGGCGGGAAGGCGGCAGCCACGTCGTCGGCGACCGACGGGTCGACGATGACGTCCAGGCGCCACTCACTCGCGTTGTCCAGCGGGATCAACGCCCCGCGCACACGGGAGTTGAAGGTGTAGCACATGATGAACCGGCGGTCGCCCAGCTCGGCGGAGAGGTCGGCCCGGAAGTGGATCGCGACGAAGCGCCCGAGCTGCCCGGTGCCGCCGAACGGGATGCCCAGCTCCCGCCGCACGGTGCTGCGCGGCCCGTCCGCCCCGACCAGGTAGTCCGCCCGGACCGGGGCGGTGCGGCCCGCACCGTCCCGGAGCAGGGCCGTCACCCCGGTGTCGTCCTGTTCCAGCCCGACCAGCTCGGAGCCGAACCGGAACCCGGCCCCGGCCCGGGCCGCGGCCGAACGCAGCACCGCCTCCAGCTCGTTCTGGTGGCAGAGGCACCAGGTGGTCGGCGACAGCGCGCTCAGGTCGGAGGCCACCTCGCGGTAGTACTCCTCCTGGAAGGCGCCCAGCTGCCGGCCGGCCAGCGACGTCGCCAGCAGCATCCCGCTGTTGCGGGCCAGCGCGCGCGCCGACGGCAGCGCCCGCAGCTCCTCCTCCAGCCCCGCCTCCCGTAGGAGCTCCATCGAACGCGGGTTGACGCCCCGGGTGCGCGGATGCGACGAGAGCCCGGTGCGCTGTTCCACCACCAGGCAGGGCACCCCCCGCCGGGCGAGGAACAGCGCGGTGCAGAGCCCCACCAGACTGCCTCCGGTGATCAGGACCGGAACGTGCGGATGTTCGGTCATCCCGTACTCCTCTGCTGCGGTGGCTGGAGGCAGAGGATCGCCACCGGGCATCGGGTCCGGCTCAAGACGGGCCCCATTGACCGGGATTCGAGCGCGCCCGGCCACACTGGCCCGGTCCGGGCCGCCCGGCCCGGCGACCGGAAGAGAGGCGGCGGGGATGGCGCAGCACTACGGACCGGTCCGGGTGATCCTGCGGATGGACATCGTTCCGGGCCGGGAGCGCGAGTTCGAACGGGTCTGGCTGGAGATCGGCACGCTCATCGCGGCCCACCCGGCCAACCGGGGGCAGGTACTGGTACGGGAGGCCGAGGAGGGCGGCGGCGAGGTCTACCACGTGTTCACCGACTGGGCCGACGAGGCGAGCTTCCGTGAGTTCGAGCTCAGCGAGGCGCACGTGGAGCACCGGCGCCGGCTCGGGCCGCTGCGGGCCGGCGGCGGGATGACGGTCACCCGGATCGTCCACGACCTGCGGGCCGCGGCCGTGGACTGAGCGGTTTCCGCCGGTGGCGGAGCACGCGGGCGGCCCCGGACGCGACGTCCGGGGCCGCCCGCCTCGGTCTCAGACGCCGCCGTCGACGTTCAGGGTCACGCCGCTGATGTAGGCGGAGGTGTCACCGGCCAGGAACAGCACCGCGCCCGCGACGTCCGAGGGCTGGCAGATCCGGCCCAGCGCCGTCATCCCGACGATCCGCTCCACCGCCTCGGGCGGCAGCCCGGCACCCGGCTCGGTCTCGGTGAGGCCGGGCGCCACCGTGTTGACCCGGATCCCGCGCGGGCCCAGCTCCTTGGAGAGCGCCCGGGTGAAGCCGATTAGGGCCGCCTTCGCCGTGGTGTAGTGGACGCCGCGGACCCGGCCGCGCAGGGCGACGGACGAGCCGACGTTGACGATCGAGCCGCCGTCGCGCAGCAGCGGCAGGGCGGCCTGGGTCACGAGGTACGCCGAGGTCACGTTCTGGTCGATCACCCGGTACCACTCGTCCTCGGGCAGGTCGGTGAACCAGACCTGGCCGTCCGAGCCCACGTTGTTGACCAGCACGTCCAGGCCGCCGAGCGTCGCCCGCACGTGTTCGGCCAGCTCGGTGACGCCGGCCCTGGTGGTGACGTCGGCCTGGACCAGCAGGTGGTTCCCCTCGGTCTCCTTCAGATCCTCGGCGAGCGCGTCGGCCTCGGCGCCGCTGCCCCGGCTGCACGCCGCGACCGTCGCCCCGGCCCGGGCGAAGGCGAGCACGGTCTCCCGTCCGATTCCCTTGGTGCCGCCCGTGACGAGCACCCGCTTGCCGTGCAGTCCCTGGTCCATCGCTGCCTCTCCTTCTCCGCCGCCGGACATCGGCCGGGTCACCCTCCCGTGCCCGGCTCGCGGCCCCCTCGACGCCCCCTCGACACCCGCTCGGAGGGCGCGGCGCGGCGGGCGCCCGGGCGGTCGCGGTACGGGGGAGCGGCCGGGCCCACCACCGGCGGAGGGGCGGGCGGGTGCGGCCGAGGGGTGCTCGGCGCCGGTTCGAGTGGGGCGCGATCGGGGCGTGAGGAGCGTCGGGGACGTTTCGGGGCGGCAGATGGACTGTCGTTCCCGAGGAGGGTGGGGCGGATCGATGCGGGTACTGTTCACAACCTGGGCGTGGCCCTCGCACCTGTACGGGCTGGTGCCGCTGGCCTGGGCCTGCCGGGCGGCCGGCCACGAGGTGCTGATCGCCAGTCAGCCGGAGCTGTACGAGGAGATCGTCCGGACCGGTCTGCCGGCCGCCCGGGTGGGGCACGACGTGGACGCGGCCGGGCTCGTCCGCGGCTATCTCCTGCCCTCCGAGGCGGTGCCCGCGCCGGTGGCTCCGGCGGTGCCGGCCGGGCGCGGGCCGCGGGCGATGCAGATGTTCCACGCCCACGCCGACTCGATGGTGGACGGGCTCACCGCGCTGGCCCGGGACTGGCGGGCGGACCTGGTCGTGTTCGAGCCGACCGCGCTGGCCGGCCCGATCGCCGCGGCGGCGGCCGGGGTGCCCGCCGTCCGGCTGCTCTACGGCACGGACCTGCTGCTGCGGGCCCGGGGCGTGCTGCCCGGGGTGCTGGCGCCGCTGGCCGAGCGCAACGGCGTGGCGGGGCCGGTCGACCCGTTCGGGGCCGTCACGGTGGACCCGTGCCCGGACGAGTTCCAGGTGCCGGTGGACTACCGGCGGCTCCCGATGCGGTACCTGCCGTTCAACGGCCCGGGCACCGGCACCCCGCTGCCCGGCCCGGCCGCCGGCCGTCGGCGCGTGGTGGTGACCTGGGGCCACACCATGGCGAAGCTCTCGCCGGCGCACTTCCTCGCCCCGCAGGCCGCCCTGGCCGCGCACGAGGCGGGCGGCGACGGCGGCACCGAGGTCGTGCTCGCCGTCTCGGCCGCCCAGCTGCCGCTGATCGGCGAACTGCCGGGCGACGTCACGGTCACCGTGGACACCCCGCTCTGCCGGTTGCTCGACGACGCCGCGCTGGTCGTGTCGCACGGCGGCGCGGGCACGGTGCTGACCGCGCTGGCGGCCGGGGTGCCGCTGCTGCTGGTGCCGCAGCTCCCGGACCACGCGGGCCATTCGGCGCGGGTGCTGGCCACCGGCTGCGGCGAGGTGCTCAGCCGTGACGAGGCCGGGCCGGAGCGGCTGCGGGACGAGGTGCGCCGGCTGCTGGACTCCGCCCCGGAGCGGGTGGCGGCCGCCCGGCTGGCCGAACTCAACGGGGAGCGGCCGGCCCCGGCGGAGCTGGTCGCGGCGCTGGAGGAACTCGCCGACCGCCGCGTGGCGGCGGTCCGCTGACCGTCCGCCGGCACCACAGCGGTACCGCCGCGGCGGCGGAGTCACGAGGCGGACGCACCGAGGCGGACGCACCGACGCGGCGTCGGCGACACCGACACACCGACACCGAACCACCGACACCGACGACGAAGACGAAGGAGAGAGCCTTGGAGATCGGAGTGGGGCTGCCCACCACCGTGCCCGACAGTTTCGGCCCCGCGGTGCCCCGGTGGGCGCGGCGGGCCGAGGAGTGCGGCTTCGCCAGCCTCGGGGTGCTCGACCGGCTGGTGTACGACAACTTCGAGCCGCTGGTCTCGCTCGCGGCCGCGGCGGCGGTGACCGAGCGGATCAGGCTGGTGACCACCATCCTGATCGCCGGCTACCGCAGCGACACCGCGCTGCTCGCCAAGCAGGCCGCCACCATCGACGCCATCTCGGAGGGCCGCCTCGTCCTGGGCGTCGCGGCGGGCGGGCGCGAGGACGACTTCGCGGCCACCGGCACCGGGTTCCACGACCGGGGCGCCCGGCTGGACGCCCAGCTCGCCGAGCTGCGGGAGATCTGGGCAGGCCGCGGCCGGGTGCCCGGGATCGGGCCCGCGCCGGTGCGCCCGGAGGGCGTGCCTCTGCTGGTCGGCGGGCACTCGGAGCGGGCGATGCGGCGTTCGGCCCGGTTCGGCACCGGCTGGATCGCCGGCGGCAACTCGGTGACGGCGTACGCGGAGCTGGTCCGCCGGGCCCGGCAGGTGTGGGCCGACGAGGGGCGCGCCGAGCACCCCCGGATGGTGGCGATCCTCTACGCCCACCTGGGCCCGGACGCCGCGCGCGTGGCCGGCTCGTACCTGCGCTCCTACTACTCGTTCGTCGGCCCGAAGGCGGAGCGGACGGCCTCCGGGGTGCTGGTCGAGCCGCAGAGCATCCGGGAGGCCGTCGAGGCCTACCGGGAGGCCGGCTGTGACGAGCTGATCCTGCTGCCCTGCACGGCGGATCTCAAGCAGGTCGGCCTGCTGTCGGACGCCGCGCTCTGACGCGTCACCGGAAGCTTCCGGCGCGCCGCCGAAAGTCCTGACGCACCACCGGAAGCTTCTGACGCACCACCGGAAGGGCGGCCCGCTCCTCGTCGAGAGGAGCGGGCCGCCCTTCCGGCACGGGTGCCGTCAGTCCGTCAGCCCCGCCGCCCGGCGCAGGGCGCCGGTGAGCGCCGCGGCGCCGTCGGCGCCGGCCGGGCCGCCGGTGCGCCAGGCCACGAAGGCGTCCGGCCGCACCAGCACCGCACCGCCCGCGCCGATCCCGTACGCCTCGGCGAAGTCGCGGTCCTTGGGCCGCAGTTCGCTCTCCGGGCCGACCCGGTGCACCCGCAGGGGCACGCCCAGCTCACCGGCGGCGCGGTGGGCGGCCTCCGCCCACGCGTCGCCGCTCGCGTCGGTGAGCAGCACGTACGCGTCCCAGAACAGGTCGACGGTGGAGATGATCTCGCCGTCCCGCTCCAGCCACACGTGCGGGGCCCGGGTGCCGGGTTCGCCGGTGAGCTGCAGCCGGGGGGTGAGCACCGGCCCCGTGCCCTCACCGGTGATCGAGGTGGAGGTGTACCGGTACCCGAGGGTGATGATGATGTCGTCCACCATCTCGGCCCGGTCCTGGTCGGTGGCGTAGCCGTGCCGGATCCGGTTGCGGACCATCGCCTGGGCGGCCATCGCCGAGCCGACCGCGCGACGCTCGGCGTCGTAGGTGTCGAGCAGCGCGTCGCCCGCCCAGCCCTTGACCGAAGCGGCCAGCTTCCACGCCAGGTTGTGGGCGTCGTGGATGCCGGTGTTGGCGCCGAAGCCGCCGGCCGGCGGGTGGAGGTGGGCGGCGTCGCCGGCCAGGAAGACCCGGCCGGTGCGGAACCGCTCGGCGACCAGCTGGGCGCCCTGCCACGGCACCTTGTCGACGATCTCGACCGCGAGGTCGGCCTTGCCGGCCGCCGTCCGGACGATCTCCACACAGCGCTCGTCGGTGAAATCCTCGGGCTTCTCGCCGAGTTCGGGGTGGTAGATCGGGGCCGCGAGGTACGGGTCGCAGCCGTGCAGCCGGGACAGGCCCATCAGGGTGTCGTTGACACTGGCGTAGCAGAGGATGAACTTGCGGCCCTTGAGCAGGGTCTCCAGCTCCGGAGCCTTGAAGTAGATGCTCAGCGCGTTGAAGACGGTGCCGCGGCCCTCCCGCTCGACCCCGAGCAGCCGGCGCACGCTGCTGTTGGCCCCGTCCGCGCCGACCAGGTACCGGGCGCGGATGGTGAAGCGCTCGCCGGTGGCGTTGGACTCGGCGACGGCGGTGACACCCTCCTCGTCCTGGCTGAACTCGATCAGCCGGGTGCCGAAGCGGACGTCCGCGCCGAACTCGCGGGCCTTGGCGACCAGCACCTTCTCGTAGCGGTCCTGCCCGCAGCCCATCACCCGCTCCGGGCTGACGGTCGGCCCGTCCAGTGAGGGTGCCTCGAGCACCACTGCGTCGTCGATCTCGGCGAAGGTCCTGGTCTGGATGATCCCGCCCTCGAAGTACGGGTGGGAGTCGCCCATCTCCAGAGCCCGGATGTCGGCGCTGATGCCGGCCGCCCGGAACAGTTCCAGCGTGCGGGCCTGGAGACCCGGGGCACGCGGCAGCAGCGACGTGCCGTCGCGCTTCTCCAGCACCATCGTGCGGATCCCGTGGCGACCGCTGAAAAGAGCGGTGGAGAGGCCGACCGGCCCCGCTCCCACGATCAGCACAGGGATGTTCACGTCATACATGCGTGTCCCCTCATGAACGGATGGACAGTGACGGGGGTCGGTCCGCGGCACTGCGTCAGGGGTACCGACGCCGCCTCGAGGATTCCTGGCATCCCGGTCGGACCGGGATGCGTCCGCCGTCCTCCAGGGACGTTCGAGGGGTGCTCCATCTCCGCCTGACAGCGTCACAGCGCGACAGGTTGGCCGCCTGGCTGGCAGGCGTCCAGGAAGGAGTCTCACCGATGACGACCAAGGCCCCGGACGTCGGCACCGCCGCCGGGATTCTTCGCCTCGGCAACGCGTTCTGCGATGCCAAGGCTCTGCTGACCGCTGTGGAACTGGACCTGTTCACACAGCTGCACAACGCGCCCGGCGGTACCGCCTCCGCCGACCAGGTCAGGGAGCTGCTCGGGCTGCACGGCCGCGGGCTGCGCGACTTCCTCGACCTGCTGGTGGCCCTGCGGATCCTGGAGCGCCCGGACGGCCGCTACCGCAACGCGCCCGGCACCACCCGGCACCTGGTGCGCGGCGGCGAGGAGTACGTCGGCGGCTTCCTGCTGCGCTCCAGCCGCAACCTCTACCCGGCCTGGGGCCGGCTGGAGGAGGCGCTGCGCACCGGGCAGCAGCAGTCCGGCAGCCACTACGACGAGGTGACCCAGAACCCGGAGATCCTGCGCCAGTTCATCGGCAGCATGGACGCCTTCACCAACGTGCTCGGCGCCCAGCTGATCGAGGCGTACGACTGGTCCGGCCACGCCTCGGTGGTGGACGTGGGCGGCGCCCGGGGCAACCTCGCCTCGCAGATCGTCCGCGCCCGGCCGCACCTGTCGGGGAAGGTCTTCGACCTGCCGGAGATGGAGCCCTTCGCAAAGGAGCTGATCGCCGGCCTCGGCCTCACCGACCGGCTGGAGTTCCACGGCGGCAGCTTCTTCACCGACCCGCTGCCCCCGGCGGACGTGGTGATCCTCGGCCACGTCCTGCACGACTGGGACCCGGAGCAGCGCAGCCTGCTGGTGCACAAGGCGTTCGACGCGGTGAACCCGGGCGGGACCCTGCTGGTCTACGACCGGATGCTGGACGACGAGCCGGAGCACGCGGAGAACCTGGTGATCAGCCTGGACATGCTGCTGGTCACCGACGGCGGCTCGGAGTACCCGGCGGCCGAGATCGTGGAGTACGCGGGCCGGGCGGGATTCGCCCGCACCGAGGTCACCCCGCTCGGTGACTACGACACCCTGGTCGCCTGCCACAAGGCGTCCTGACGGGTGGTACGACGGCGCCCCCGGTCCGCTGCGGCGGACCGGGGGCGCGTCGGCGTCGCGGCGCCGGTGTGGGTCCTGCCGGCCGGGGGCGGCCCCCGGCCGGCAGGACCGTCCTACGGCCTGCGGCAGACCAGGAGCGTGTCGAAGTCGGCCAGCGGCCGCTGGGTGAGCCCGGTGAAGCCGGCCGCCCCGGCCTGCTCCCGGATTTCGGCGACGGTGTACTCGGCGCCGCCGTCGGTGACCAGCAGCATGTTGAGGCTGGCGACGAGGTTCTCGGTGTCGTCCGCCCGCTCACCGAGCATCCGGTCGTAGACCAGCAGGGTGCCGCCCGGGTTCACCGCGTCGAACGCCTTGTCCAGCAGCAGCTGCCGCTGCCCCTGGTCCCAGTCGTGCAGCACGTGGCCGAGGATCACCACGTCCGCCGGGGGCAGTGGGTCGGTGAAGAAGTCGCCGGCGTGGAAGGCGGACCGGCCGGTGAGCCCGAGTTCGGCCTGGTAGGCGTGGAAGAACGGTTCCAGCTGCGGCAGGTCGAACACGTGGCCCGTCAGGGCGGGCCGGGCGGCGAGGAGCTGCCCGAGCAGGTGACCCCGGCAGCCGCCGACGTCCAGCACCGAGCCGAACGCGGTGCCGTCCAGGGCGTCGAGCAGCCGGACCCCGAGCCCCTGCGTGAGGCCGTCCATCATCCGGGCGAAGTGGCCGGTGGCGACCGGGTCCTCGAGCATGCCGAGGTAGTCCGTGTACCCCTGCGGCCGCCCGGTGCGCAGGGCCTCGGCGAGCTGCCCGTACACCGGGTAGAGGTTGAGGTCGGAGCCGCGCAGGAAGCCGGTGACGGAGCCGGGGCGGCCGGCCACCAGGTGGCGGTCGGCGCCCTCGGCGTTGCGGTAGCGGCGGCCGGCGTCGCGGTGCAGCAGGCCGAGCGCGGTGAGCAGGTCGAGCAGGTCGGCGAGGCCCCGGCCGTGCAGCCCGAGCCGGTCGCGCAGCTCCTCGGTGCTCGCGGGGCCTTCGTCCAGCAGGGTGAAGAGGTCGAGGCGGACGGCGGTCAGCAGCGCCTTGGCGTCGCAGAACCGGTTGCCGAGGCGCAGGATGCCGCCCGCCGTTCCGACGTCCCATGCGGTTGTTGTCACGGTCAGGTCTCCTCTGTCGTCCGGGACGGGTCTGAGCACGGGAATCTCGCAGGACCGGATGGAGGACGGCTCGACCCGGCCTCGGCAGGGCGGCACCCCGTCCCGCGGGCGTGCCTACCCCGTCCCGCGGGCGCGCCTACGGCGCCCCCGGGGCTCCGGCCGGCTCCGGGAGGCCGTCGGGCAGGGCGTCGGCCCCGCGGGGGCCGTCCGGCGCCGACGGCAGCAGCAGGGTCAGCGCCAGGGCCACCGCGAGGATGCCGGTCTCGTACCAGAGCACCCGGGAGAGCGCCCACGCGGACCGCGCCGCTCCGGCGCCCGCCGGCTCGGGGCCGCCGAGCAGCCCGAAGAACAGCACCCCGAGCACCGCGACCCCGGCCGCGGCGCCCAGCTGGTTGACGGTGTTGAGGATGCCGGAGGCGGAGCCGGCGTCCTCGGGCGGGACGTCCGACAGCACCAGGCCGATCATCGGCGAGGCCACCAGTCCCATCCCGAGCCCGGTCAGGGCCAGCCACGGCGCCAGCACCGGCGTGGAGGCGGCGGCGCCGTAGTGGCCGACCGTCAGCAGCAGCGCCACGGTGCCGGCGATCATCACCACGATGCCGCCGCTCAGCACCGAGCGGCCCAGCCGCTTCACCGCCAGCGGGGAGAACGAGGAGGTGGCCATCGCACCGAGCGAGTACGGCACCAGCGCCAGACCGGCGCCGGCCGCGGAGAACCCCAGGCCGCTCTGCAGGTAGAAGGTGAACGGGAAGAAGAACCCGGCGACCCCGGCGAAGAAGAAGAGCAGCAGCACCAGCCCCACCGTGAACTGCCGGCCGGCGAACAGCGCCGGCTGGACGAGGGCGAAGCCGTCCCGGCGCTGCTTGGCCCGCTCGTACCGGGCGAACAGCACGAACAGCGGAACGGAGCCGGCCATCGCGGCGAACGTCCAGCCGGGCCAGCCGAGTTCACGGCCCTCGACCAGCGGGTAGAGCACCGCCAGCAGTGCCGCCGTCACCAGCAGCACACCCGGCACGTCCAGCCGGCGGGCGTCCGGGGCCCTGGACTCCCGGGTGTTGCGGGCGACGCCCAGCAGGGCCACCAGCCCGACCGGCACGTTGATCAGGAAGATCGGCCGCCAGGACAGGCCGAAGAGGTCCGCGTTGATCAGCAGCCCGCCGAGCACCGGCCCGAGCACCGTCGCGAGCCCCGAGAGCGCGCCGAACAGGCCGAAGACCCGGGCCCGTTCGCGTTCCGGGAAGGCCACCTGAAAGGTCGACAGGCCCTGCGTCACCACCAGTGAGCCGCCCACGCCCTGCACCGCCCGCGAGGCGATCAGCATGGTCGGGTCCGCCGCCAGACCGCAGGCCACCGAGGCGGCCACGAACACCACGATGCCGGTCAGCAGGACCCGCTTGCGGCCCAGCAGGTCCCCGATCCGCCCGGCCGTCACCAGGCAGAGCGCGAAGCTCAGGGTGTACGCCTCAACCACCCACTGCAGCTCGGCGCCGTCCGCGTGCAGACGGTCCCGCAGGCCGGGCAGCGCCACCACCACGATGGAGGTGTCGATCAGGTCCAGCGCCATCGCGGCCAGTACGAAGACCGCCGCGCGCCAGCGCCTCGGGTCGAGGCCCTGGGCGTCCTCGGAAGCAGTCGTCATGTGGTCCCTCCGCCGGCGCCGCTGGCCGGGCCCACGGGTGTCGGCGCCGGAGGGGCCGTGGGCCGGATTCCGGGGGCTCCCGCAACCGGGGCGATGCTGGCAGGACCGGCTAGGGCGGCGGTCGAGCAGCCCGGCCGCCGCCCGGCACGGCCGCGCCCCGCCCGGTGAGGGGCGGGGCGCGGCGTGGGGCGGCGCCGGGAGGCCGTCAGGACGCGGCGGGCGCGGCCTCCAGCGCGTGGTACTGGTACGGGCAGGGCAGCGGGGTGGCGGCGGTCAGCTCCAGCCCGGCGGCCTCGAACAGGGCCCGGTACTCGGCCAGGGTGCGCTCCCGGCCGGTGGTCATCACCAGCATCTCGATGTCGGAGATGGCCGCGCCCAGCGCGTCGGCCGGGTCCTCGTCCGCGCCGCCCTCGGAGAGGACCGAGGAGAACACCACGACCCGGCCGCCCTCCGGCAGCACCTCGCGGATGTTGCCCAGGATCCGCACCGACTCCTCGTCGTTCCAGTCGTGCAGGATGTTCTTCAGCAGGTAGACGTCGCCGCCCGCGGGGACGGACTCGAAGAACGAGCCGACGGTGATCCCGCAGCGGCTCTGCAGGCCGGCCTCGGCGAGCACCCCGGCGGTCTCCACCACGCCGTTCGCGGTGTCGAACACGGTGCCGCGCAGACCGGCGTTGGCACCCAGCACGGCAGCCAGCAGGGTCCCGCGCCCGCCGCCGACGTCCACCGCGTGCTCGAACCGGGAGAAGTCGAAGTGGTCGACGATCGCCGGGGATTGCACGTCGCTGCCGCCGGTCATCGCGGCGTGGAAGGTGGCGGCCAGCTTCGGATCGGTCTTGAAGTGGTCGAACAGCGGCGCGCCGTTGGCGATGTCGAAGGCCGACCGGCCGGTGCGCACCGACTCCTCCAGCACCTCCCAGGCCCGCCACACCGGCGGCGCGGCGTGCATGTCGGAGAGGGGGCCGAAGTGCGCGGCCACCGCGGTGGCCCGGTAGCCGTCGCCGTCCAGGGCGAGGAGCCCGGCCTTGACGGCGGCGTGCAGCAACCGGCGCAGGCTGCGCGGGTGGGCGCCGGTGGCCTCGATCAGCTCCTCGGCGGTACGGGGCCGCTCGGCGACCGCGGCCAGGATGCCGAGACTCGACACCGTGGCGCCGATCTGGTGCAGGGCGAATCCGAAGGCCAGCGGCAGGTACTCCGCCGCGGTCGCCGGCTGGGTGGGGATCTGGCTGGTCATAGCGCTCCCTTGGATTCCGTTCGGAGATACCGGCCGGAATCTGGCAGCGCCCGATGGAGGACCGCTCGACCGCCGCTGGGCCGCCGTCGGAGCACCCCCGGTCACCTCGCCGCTTGACCGGCGTTCGAGCCTCCCCCCAGGGCCTGTCAGCACGCTGGCCCGGTCCGAACAATCGTGCAGGAGAGGGCGGTTCAGCCATGACCGAGTCGTGCCCCGTCGGGTATCCCCTTGCGTGGGCCCCGGCACCGGAGATCCCGGCGTCGTGGACGACCTTGCGCGAGCGGCCGCTGCTGGAGATCGAGCTGCCCAGCGGCGAGCCCGCCCTGCTGGTCACCCGCTACAAGGACGTCCGACGGCTCTTCGCGGACGTGCGGCTCAGCCGCAACACCTTCGGCCGGGCCTCCCGGGTCTCCGCCAGCAACGACCTGTTCGGCGACCCCAACATCGACAACGACCCGCCCCGCTACCTCACCGAACGCGCCGTGGTGATGCGCGCGTTCAGCGCCCGGCGGCTGGAGGCCCTGCGCCCGGTGGTGAAGCAGATCGTCGCCGAGCTGCTGGACGGCATGGAGGCCGGGCCGCGGCCGGCCGAGCTGATGGAGGCGTTCGCCTACCCGCTGCCGATCCTCGTCATCTGCCACATGCTCGGCGTCCCCCCGCAGGACCGCGCGAAATTCCGCCGCCTGATCGACGGCTTCCTCTCCGTCTCCCGGCTGCCGGAGGACCAGGTCGACGAGTGCCGCCGGCAGTACTGGGACTACCTCTCCGAGCTGATCGAGGCCAAGCGAAGCGCCCCCGGGGACGACCTGATCAGCGAGCTGATCGAGATCAGCCGCGAGGACCCGGAGAAGCTCACCGACTACCAGCTCCAGCACTGGGTCAAGACCCTGCTCATCGCCGGCTACGTCACCACCGCCTCCCAGCTGGGCACGGGGATGGCCGTCCTGCTGCACCGGCCCGAGGTCACCGCCGACCTCAAGGCCGACCTGTCGCTGGTGCCCTCCGCCGTCGAGGAGCTGCTCCGCTACCAGATGATGGGCACCTCGCTCGGCACCCTGCGCTACGCCGAGGAGGACATCGAACTGCTCGACGGCACGGTCATCCCCAAGGACTCCACCGTGCTGCTCTCGCAGGAGGCCAACATGGACGCCGAGGAGTTCGAGGACCCGCTCACCCTCGACATCCGCCGCACCGACAACCACCACCTGACGTTCGGCGCCGGCATCCACTTCTGCGCCGGCGCCGCGCTCGCCCGGATGGAGCTCCAGGAGGCCACCGAGGCGCTGCTGCGGCGCTTCCCCGGACTGCGGCTCGCGGTGCCCGGCGAGGACCTGAAGCGCCCCGAGGGCGGCTTCCTCGCCGGGTACACCGAGATCCCGGTCAGCTGGTGACGGCGATGGGCGCGCTGAGGGTCACCGCCGACCGGGAGAGCTGCGTCACCAGCAGCCTGTGCGTCTACCGGCTCCCCGAGGTGTTCGACCAGGACGCCGAGGGCCGTGTCGTGGTCCTGGACGGGACGCCGCCGGACGGGCTGCGCCGGGAGCTGCTGCGCGCGCGGCGCGGCTGCCCGACCCGCTCGATCCGGGTCGAGGGCCCCGGCGTGGACGGCGAGGACGGAACGGGCCCCCGGGGCGGTGGGGCGAGGTGACCGCGGCACCGTTCAAGGTCCTGGTCATCGGCGCCGGAACCGGCGGCATGGCACTGGCCCACGGCCTGCGCCGGGCGGGCTTCGAGGTCGCCGTCCACGAACGCGACCGCACCCGCTCGGCCGGCCTGCACGGCTACCGCGTCGGCATCGGCCCGGACGGCAGCACCGCACTGAAGCGGCTGCTGGCCCCGGAGCTGTACGAGACCTTCAAGGCCACCTGCGCCCGTCCGCCGCGCCACTTCGTGATGCTCACCGAGAAGCTGCGCACCAGCATCGACCTGCCGGTGCGTCCCGCCGTCGACGAGGAGAGCGGCGAGCGCTCGGTCAGCCGGATGACGCTGCGTCAGGTGCTCTTCACCGGCATGGAGGACGTGGTCACCTTCGACCACGCCTTCACCCGCTACGAGCAGCGCCCGGACGGCCGGATCACCGCCCACTTCGAGGGCGGCGACGAGGACACCGGGGACCTCCTGGTCGCCGCCGACGGCGCGGGCTCCCGGGTGCGCCGGCAGTTCCTGCCGCACGCCCGGGTGGAGGACGCCGGGATCATCTCGATCGCCGCCAAGGTGCCCGCCACCCCGGAGACGCTGGCCCTGCTCCCGGAGCCGGTCCGCCAGGGCATCGGCCTGGTCCTCGCCCCCAAGGGCCACACCTGCATCCTGCACACCATGGAGTTCCCCTGGGACCGCGAGGGCCGGCCCAAGGACGGGATCGGCGGCAACGACGCCGAACTCGTCGCCCAGTGGCCGGGGCTGCTCTTCGACAACACCCGGGACTACCTCAACTGGGGCTTCTGGGCCGCGACCGACAAGTTCCCCGCCGACGTGCTCACGCTCGACGGCAAGGAGCTGATCGGCCTCGTCCTGAAGATGACCCGCGGCTGGCACCCGGACCTGCGCGAGCTGTTCCGCCGCGCCGACCCGAGCACCTGCTTCCCCATCAACATCCGCACCTCGGTGCCGGTCCCGCAGTGGCCCACCGGCAACGTCACCCTGCTCGGCGACGCCATCCACACCATGACGCCCGGCCAGGGCGTCGGCGCCAACACCGCGCTGCGCGACGCCGCCCTGCTCACCCGTGAGCTCACCGCCTTCCGCGAGGGCCGGCTCAGCCTGCACGACGCCGTCCGCGGCTACGAGACCAGGATGATCCGGTACGGCTTCGACGCCGTACTGGCCTCCAAGCGGCAGACCGGCGGGGACCAGCCGATCCACCGCCCCTACCTCGGCCGCCTGGTGCTCGCCGGGCTTCGCGCCCAACTCGCCCTCACCGCCAGGGTGCCGGCCCGCAGACAGCGGATGGCCGACGCCATGCACGCCTACCGCAGCGCGGACCGGGACGACTGACCCGCCCGCCCACAGCCAGAGGAGAACAACAGTGGACATCGGGGTTTGCCTGCCGACCGGCGTGCCCGGCGCCGCCGGAAGCCAACTGGTCGAGTACGCGCGCCGCGCCGACAGCCTCGGCTTCTCCAGCCTGACCGTCACCGACCGCGTGGTGTACGACAGCTACGACCCGCTGGTGGCGCTCTCCGCCGCCGCCGCGGTCACCACCCGGATCAAGCTGGTCACCGCCATCCTGCTGCCCGCCTACCGGCCCAGCTCCGTCGAACTCGCCAAGCAGCTCGCCAGCCTGGACCGGATCTCCGAGGGCCGCCTGGTGCTCGGCGTCTCGGCCGGCATGCGCGAGGACGACTACGCCGCCACCGGCACCGACTTCACCACCCGCGGCCGCCGGCTGGACACCATGCTCGACGAGCTCCGCGAGATCTGGGCGGGCAAGGGCCCCACCCCCGGCGTCGGCCCCCGCCCGGTCAACGGCGACATCCCGCTCTGGGGCGGCGGCCACTCGCCGGCCGGCCTTCGCCGCGCCGCCCGCCACGCCATCGGCTGGATCTCGCCCGGCGGCCCGCCGCAGCGCTTCGCCGACCAGGTGGCCGGCTTCCGCGCGCTCTGGGACGAGGAGGGTCGCACCGGCACGCCCCGGATGGGCGCCAACTGCTACGTGGCGCTCGGGCCCGGCGGCAAGGAGCACGCCCGCGAGCACATGCTCGGCTACTACGCCTACATGGGCAAGCTCGCCGAGCACCTCGCGGCCGGTGCGATCACCGAGGCCGAGACCCTGCGCGCCGTCGTCGACGGCTACACCGCCGCCGGCTGCGACGAACTGTTCCTGCTCCCCGTCACCGCGGACCCGGGGCAGCTCGACCTGCTCGCCGAGGCGGTCCTACGGTGACGTCCGCCCGGACCGGCCGCACCGCGGTCGTGGTCGGCGGCGGCATCGGCGGCCTCGCCGCCGCCGTCGGCCTCCACCGGGCCGGATGGCACGTCACCGTCCTGGAACGCGCCCCCGAGCCGCGTGAGTCGGGCGCGGGCCTCTCCCTGCTCAGCAACGCCCAGCGCGCCCTGACCGCACTCGGCGCCGGGGACGTCCTGCGCACGGCGGCCACCATGGCGCCCGGCGGCGAGGGCCTGCGGCTCGCCTCCGGGCGCCGCCTCCAGCCGCCCGCCGACCCGGACTTCCTGCGGGAGCACGGCCTCTCGCTGGCGGTGCTGACCAGGCCCGAGCTGCACGGCGCACTGCGCGCGGCCCTCCCGGACGGCGCGCTGCACACCGGCGCGGAGGTCACCGGCGTGGTCGGCCTCGGGGACGGCGCCGCCGCCGTCTACCGCACGCCGCACGGCGAACGGACCGCCGCCGGCGACGTGGTGATCGCCGCCGACGGGGCGTTCAGCCGGATCCGCGCCGAGCTCTGGCCGCAGGTGCCGCCGCCCGTCTACAGCGGGCACAGCGTCTGGCGCGGCATCGCGGAGGGCGTGGACGGCGGCGGTGAGCCGGGCGGCAGCACCTGGGGGCGCGGCCTGGAGTTCGGCCGGATGCCGCTCGGCCCGGACCGCGTCTACTGGTTCGCCGTCGCCAACACCCCCGAGGGAGCCCGCTACCCGGACAACCACGCGGAGGTGGCCCGGCGCTTCGGCTCCTGGCACCGGCCGATCCCGCGGCTCATCAGGGCCACCCCGCCCGGCCGGGTGCTCCACCACGACGTCTTCGAACTCGCCCGGCCGCTGCCCGGCTACGTCCGCGGCCGGGTCGCCCTGCTCGGTGACGCGGCCCACGCGATGACCTCCGACCTCGGCCAGGGCGCCTGCCAGGCGCTGGAGGACGCGGCCGTGCTCAGCGCGCTGCTCGCCGGCGCCGACGATCCCGGTGCGGCGCTGGCGGAGTACGACGCGCAGCGCCGCCCGCGGTCCCAGTCGATCGCCGAATCCTCCCGCCGGATGGGCGAGTTCAAACTCACCGAGAGCCGCTGGCGGCTGCTCCGGCGCAACGCGGGCCTGCGCCGCGCCGAGCCCCGGGAGAGCCAGCGGGGCCTGGCCGCGGTCGGCGGGTGGCACCCGCCGGCGGTCCCGGGGCGGACGCCCGTGGCGGGAGGCGAACCGCGATGATCCTGGTCACCGGTGCGACCGGCACGGTGGGCCGGCTGGTGACGGCCGGCCTGGCCGCCGCCGGGCGGCCCGTCCGGGCCTTCACCCGCGACGCCGCCCGGGCGGGCCTGGGCCCCGGCGTGGAGGTGGCCGAGGGGGACCTGGACCGGCCGGAGTCGGTGCGGGCGGCGCTCGACGGCGTCGACGCCCTCTTCGTCCTCACGGCCGGGCCGGACGCCCCGCGCCACGAGGCCCTGCTCGCCGCCGAACTGCGCCGCCGCCCGGTCCGCCGGGTGGTCAAGCTCTCCTCGGTGGCGGCGGACCGCCCGGCGGCGGGCTCCTACGGGCTCGCCCACGCCACGGCCGAACGGGACTTCGCCCGGACGGGCGCCGAGTGGACGGCGCTGCGCGCGGCCGGCTTCATGTCCAACGTCCTGCAGTGGCGGGGCTCGGTCCTGGCCGAACGGGCCGTCCACCAGACGTACGGCGGTGTCCCGCGGGCGGTCGTCGACCCGGCGGACGTCGCGGCGGCGGCGGTGGTCTGCCTGACCACCGCCGGCCACGGCGGCCGGGTCTACCGGCTCACCGGGCCGCAGGCCCTGACCGCGCCGCAGCAGGCGGAGCGGCTCTCCGCGCTGCTCGGGCACCCGCTGCGGTACGTCGAGGCGCCGCGGCGGGCCGCCTTCGAGGCGATGACCGGCGGCGGCCTGCCGCCCGCCTTCGCGGACGGGCTGCTGGACGCGCTGGCCGATCCGGACCCGGCCCGGGGAGGCACGCCGCTGCCCACCGTCCAGGACCTCACCGGCCGGCCGCCGGGCACCTTCGACGCCTGGCTGGCGCGCCACCGGGCGGCGTTCACGGCCCCTTGACCGCACCGCCCGGGTGTCCCGCGGTCCGCCGGCCCGGGTGGCGCGCCCCGCCGAGGGGCGGGGCTCCCGGCGCGGCTCGAGGACCGCTCAAGCGGCGCTCTAGCGCCATGGTCGAGTTTCGAGGTTGACGATGACTGGTACGAATCCGCTGACGGCTGGCGAGAGCGGTACGACGGGGGCGGTGCCGGTGGCGTTGCGGGAGCAACTGTGGCTCTGCGCCGAGCCCTTGGTCGCGCAGGTGGTGGAGCATCCGTTCTGGGCCGGGCTGCGGGAGGGGAGCCTCCCGCCGGCCGTCCTGTGGCACTTCGCCGAGCAGGACTTCCACTGGGCCGTGCCCGCGTACGCGCGCGCGCTGGCGCGGACGGCGGCCCTGGCGGAGCCGGCCGGAGCGGGTGAGCTGCTCGCCGGGGCCGCCGCCGCGACCTTCGGGTCGCTCACCCGGATGGACCGCGAACTGACCGCGCTCGCCGAGCGGTTCGGGGGCTTCGGGCCGGTGCGCGGCATCGGACCGGCGACGCTGGCGCAGACGTCGTTCCTGACCTCCGTCTCGACGGCCTCGTACGCCGCCGGCCTCGGCGGTCTGCTGCCGATGATCTGGTTCCACCAGAAGGTGTGCCTCGATCTGCGGGCGCGGGCGGTCCCCGGGGCCCGCTACGCCGAGTGGATCGACCAGTACTGCCCGGAGGACGGTTTCCACGGCTACGTGGAGGCCTACCTGGGGGTGATCGACGACTTCGGCCGCCGGGCGTCCGGCGCCGAGGTGTCCGTCCTCGTGGACAGCTTCCTGCACGGCGCGCGCTACGAGCTGGCCTTCTGCGAGGCGGCCTGGCAGTTGCAGAGCTGGGCCGAAATCCCATCGGAAAGGAAATGACGAACGTGAGCTCTTACGACGACACCGTGCCCGTACTGATCGTCGGCGGCGGGTACGCGGGTCTGGCGACCTCGCTGTTCCTGTCGCACCACGGCGTGCGCTCCCTCCTGGTCGACCGGCACGCTGGCGTCGCCGTCCAGGGCCGTGCGCGCGGCATCAACCCGCGCACCATGGAGATCTACCGTCCGCTCGGCATCGAGCCGCTGATCAAGGAGGCCGGCCGGCCGTTCGACGCCGACTCCGGAGTGGTGCGCTGCGCGAACCTGAGTTCCGAGTGGAACTGGATCATGCAGCAGGACTCGCCGCGGGCGCTGCCCGAGTTCACCGCGGGCGAGTTCGGTATGGCCGACCAGAGCACCGTGGAGCCGGTGCTGGCCGGCGCCGCCCGGGAGAAGGGCGCCGAGATCCGGCACTACACCCAGTGCGTGGAGATCGAGCAGGACGACGAGGGCGTCACCGCGGTGGTCGAGGACCGGGCGACCGGAGACCGGCGCACGGTGCGGGCCCAGTACCTGGTGGCCTGCGACGGTTACCGGGGCACCATCCGGGAGCAGGTGGGCATCGCCCGCTCCGGCCGCGGAGCGATCCGCTCCTACGTCTCCTTCGTGATCAAGGCCGACCTGTCGGACCTGATGACGAAGACCGCGCTGTTCTGGATCATCGGCGGGGCGGGCGCGTCGGGCGGCTTCGTGACGCACGCGGTGCCCGGCCAGTGGGGCGTGGCGCTCACCTACGACCCGGCGGTGGAGTCCCCGGAGGACTACACCGTCGAGCGGTGCGCCGAGGCCGCGAAGGCGCTGATCGGCCGGGACCAGCCGGTCGAGGTGCTGGACAAGGCCGCCTGGGAGGAGGCGGTGGCGGTCGCCGACGCCTACCGGGCGGGCCGGGTCTTCCTGGTCGGCGACGCCGCGCACGTCTGGCCGCCGGCCGGCGCGCTGGGCGCCAACTCGGCCGTCCAGGACGCGCACAACCTGGCCTGGAAGCTCGCCGCGGTGGTCAAGGGCCAGGCCGGTGACGCGCTGCTCGACAGCTACGAGGCCGAGCGGCGCGCGGTGGCGGTCGAACTGGCGGACCTCACGGTGCGCAGCCAGGAGTCCCGCTTCGGGCCCACCCCGCAGGAGGACCCGCTGGAGCCGACGCTGTGCATCCTGGCGCAGCTGTACAGCTCCTCGGCGACCCTGGGGGCCGAGCACACCGGCGTGATCGGCGAGCAGGTGGAGCAGCGGGCGCGGCCCGGCTCCCGGGCACCGCACCTGTGGCTGGACCACGAGGGCCGCCGGATCGGCGTGCACGACCTCTTCCACGACGCGTTCACGCTGGTCACCGGCCCGGCCGGGAACGAGTGGACGCGGGCGGCGGCGGAGGCGTCGGCGCACACGTCCGTCCCGGTGCGGGCCTACCGGGTCGGTCCCGCCTCGGCCGGTGCCGACCTGGTCGACGTCGAGGCCAACTGGGCCGCCCGCTACCGGCTCGGGCACGGCGGCGCGGTGCTGGTCCGCCCCGACGGGTACGTGGCCTGGCGCAGCGAGGAGCTGCCGGCCGATCCGGCGGCCGCGCTGGCCGGTGCGCTGCGCGAGGTGCTGTCCGCCAAGGCCTGATCCGGCCCGGCGGACGCCGAAGGCGCCGGCCCCCTTCCGGGGGCCGGCGCCTTCGGCGTGGGCGCCGTCAGCCGGCGATGCCCTTGAAGACCGCCACCGCGCCCCGGATCCGCACCGTGTAGTCCGGGAAGTACTTGGCGAGCTGGCGCTCCAGGCCCTGCGGGTCGTCGCCCTGGTTCTGGAAGTTGCCGCGCCGGTGCTGTTCCAGCAGCAGCTTGTGGGTGAAGCGGTTCATCGGCACCCCCTCGGCGAGCACGGTGGTGCCGAAGAGCACCCCGCCGGGCCGCAGCGTCTCGGCGACGTGCCCGAGGATGACGCCCTTGGTGTCCCAGCCGCCGGGGATGGTGTGGAAGACCAGGTTCATCGCCGCCGAGTCGAAGTGCCCCTTGGGCAGCGGCAGCCGGTTCATCAGGTTGGCCTGGCAGGTCCGCGGCCGGTAGCGGGCCAGCCGCTGGGCCGACATGGTCAGGCACTCCTCGCTCAGGTCGAGCAGGGTGATCTCCGGGTCGGGGACGGGGAACTCACAGCGGTCCACGAAGTAGCCGGTGCCGGGGCCGATGTCCAGGTGCCGCCGGCCGGCCTCGGTGTCGTACAGCCGGCGCATCACGTGCGCCGGGCAGCGCCAGACCGCCGAGCAGAACAGACCGAGCACCCACTTGTCGTAGATGGCCAGCTTGCCCTTGGTGTACACCTCCTGGGCGTGCGCGATCCGCGGGTCCAGGCGTTCGTCGGCGATCGGGCCGCCGGCGGGGTCGGTCATCTCGGTCTCCATTCAGAGCGCCAGCTCGATGTCGTAGTGCGTGAGCCAGGTGTTGAACTGCAGCGCCATCTCCAGGTGCATCCGGCTCGGCCAGTCGTGCGCCTCACCGGGCGCGGCCAGGGTGCGCCGCACCGCGTCGAGGTTGAGGTAGGGCAGGATCGGCGCGCTGTCGTCGGCGACCAGCGCGGCCAGTTCGGCGTGCAGCATCCGGGTGTACGCCGGGTCCTGGGTGACCGGCCACGGGCTCTTCTTGCGCTCCAGGACCGAGACGGGCAGCAGGTCGCGGGCGACGTCCCGCAGGAGGGACTTCTCCCGGCCGTCGTGGGTCTTGAGGCTCCACGGCGTGTTGTAGAGGTACTCGACCAGCCGGTGGTCGGCGTAGGGCACCCGCAGTTCCAGGCCGTTCGCCATGGAGAGCCGGTCGCCGCGGTCCAGCAGCATCGGCAGCCACCGGGTCAGGGTGAGGTAGCCGATGGTGCGCATCCGGTGTTCCTCGGGGCTCTCGCCGTCCTGGTGCGGGGCCTGTGCGGCCGCCTCGCGGTAGGTGTCGGCGTAGTGGCCGGCCATGTCCAGCTTGTCGAGGAAGCCGGTGCCGAAGAGGTCACGGCCCTGGCCGCCCCGGTTGCTGGGGTGCAGGCCCTCGTTGACCACCCACGGGAACGTGTCGGCGGCGATGCACTCGGGCTTGAACATCCAGTTGTAGCCGCCGAAGATCTCGTCGGCCACCTCGCCGACCAGCGCCACCGTGGAGTGCCGCTTGATCTCGCGCGAGGTGAGGTAGTTGGAGGTGTCCATGTCCCCGAGGGTGGAGGGGCCGTCCTGGGCCAGCACCACGTCGAGCCTGGTCCGGCGGTCCATCAGGGTCTTCGGGTCCAGCCGGATGTTGACGTGGTCGGAGTCGACGTGCCGGGCGACCTCGATCGCGTACGGCTCGTCCGGGGAGAAGCGGACGTCGTCGCGTTGGAATCGCTCGACGTAGTCGTCGAAGGTGGTCACGAAGGTGCGCGTGCGCTCGCCGTCCCGGTCCCGGCGCAGGCCCGCCGCGATCGCGGTGACGGTGCTGGAGTCCAGGCCGCCGGAGAGCGCGGTGCACAGCGGCACGTCGGCGACCAGTTCGCGCGACACGATGTCGTGCAGCAGGTCGCGCACGGTGGCGACGGTGTCCTTCAGGTCGTCGGTGTGCGGGCGGGCGGTCAGCGTCCAGTAGGGGCGCAGCCGGGCGACGCCGCGGCCGATCGTCAGGGTGTGGCCGGGGAGCAGCTCCCGCATGTCGCGGAAGACCGCCCGGCCGGGCTGCTTGGCGACCGAGAACAGCTCGCGCAGCCCGTCGCCGTCCACCACGGGGCGGATCTGCGGGTGCGCCAGCAGCGCCTTCGGCTCGGAGCCGAACAGCACGCCCTGGGGCAGTTCGGCGTAGAAGAGCGGCTTGACGCCCAACCGGTCCCGGGCCAGCACCAGTTCGTTCCGGCGTACGTCCCAGATGGCGAACGCGAAGATGCCCTCCAGCCGTTCGGCGAAGGAGGGCCCCCACTCCAGGTACGCCTGGAGGGCCACCTCGGTGTCGGAGCGGGTGCGGAACCGGCGGCCGCGGGCCGTCAGTTCGTCGCGCAGCTGCCGGAAGTTGTAGATCTCACCGTTGTGGACGATCACGGCGGCCGTCCGGCCGTCCTCCTCGGCGGCCAGCGGCTGCGCGCCGCCGTCGAGGTCGATGACGGCCGTACGGGTGTGACCGAGCGCGGCGGCGCCGCCCAGCCAGAGGCCTTCGCCGTCGACACCACGGTCGGCCAGTGCCGCGGTCATCGCCCGTAGTACGGGCCGCCGCTGTGCGAGGTCCTGCCCGAAGTCCACCCAGCCGGTGATACCGCACACGGGCGTCTCCTTCCGTCGGTAGGGGTAGCCCCGGCAGCGTGCGGGGGGTGCTTCGAGAACCCCTCGACCGCCGGTGGACCCGTCCGGCGCTCGACCGCTGCGCGACGCCGCTTCGAGCGGGCGGCCGGACTCTGGGGCGGCCGGAGCGCCGACCGAGAGGTGTACGACGATGAACGCGCAGGGCAGCACACCCGAGACCCCGGGCATGGCCGGCTGGTTCGACCAGGGCCTGCCACCGCGCCAGCAGGTACTCGGATTCATCTATGCGAAGTGGGCGATCGGCGCGCTGCGCGCGATCGTCGAGGTCGGCGTGCCGGACGCGCTGGCCGGCGGCCCGCGCACGGCGGCCGAGCTGAGCGCGGCCACCGGCACCGACGCCGACGCGCTCTACCGCGTCCTGCGGGCCGTCGCCGCCGCCGGTGTCCTGGACGAGGACCGGGAGGGCCGGTTCGCGCTGCGGCCGGTCTCCGAGGGCCTGGTCTCGGACGCCGAGGGCGGTATCCGGGACATGTTCCTGTTCGCCTCGGACCCGATGCTCTGGCGCCCGTACGAGAACGTCGCGCACTCCCTGCGGACGGGTGAGGCCGCGTTCGTCGAGGCCTTCGGAGCGCCGTTCTACGAGTACACCCAGGCCAACCCGGACAAGGCCGCGGTGCTGGACCGGGCGATGCTGCAGAACCGCTACCCGGGCACCGACCGGATCTTCGACGAGTTCGACTTCGGCCGGTTCCGCCGGATCGCCGACGTGGGCGGCGGCCGCGGCCACTTCCTGGTCGAGCTGCTCCGGCGGTTCCCCGGCACCACCGGTGTGCTGGCCGACCAGCCGCACACCGTCGCCGAGGCCAAGGAGGTGCTGGACGGATCGGGGGTGGGCGACCGGATCAGCGTGGTGCCGACGGACTTCTTCGTCGAGGTGCCGGGCGGCTGTGACGCCTACTTCATCAAGAACACCCTGCACAACTGGGACAACGCCAAGGCCGAGCTGATCCTGCGTTCCGTCCGCGCCGCCGTCGGCGAGGGCGACGCCCGGCTGCTGATCGTGGAGAACCTGCTGCGCGGCCCGGGGGAGTGGGACGTGGGCAAGCTGATCGACGTCGAGTCGCTGGCCGTGCTCGGCGGCCGCGAGCGGGGTCTGGCGGAGTGGGACCGGATCGCCGGCGCGGCCGGGTTCGCGCGCGCCAACGAGCCGGTCCCCGGCGACGTCGCGCTGCTGGAGTACCGGCCGGTCTGACGGCGGGCCGACCGGCCGAGGCCCTTGAGACGCGTCCGGCCCCTTGAGCCGGCCGATTCGAGACACAGGTGTGCTGATGGAGAGACCGCTTCCCGACCCGATGACCCTGCCGTCGCGGCGGGGGTGCCCGTTCGACCCGCCCGAGGAGTACGCGAGGCTGCGCGCCGAGCGGCCGGTGAGCCGGCTCCGGCTGCCCGGCGGCCGGGTCGGCTGGCTGGCCACCCGGTACGACGACGTCCGCGCCGCGCTCGCCGACCCGAGGACCAGTCCGCCACTGATCCAGGTCACGCCGGCCACCGAACTGCCGCTCCCCGAGGATGAACTGGACGTCCCGCCCGGGGTGTTCTCGGCGCTGGACCCGCCGGAGCAGAGCCGCTACCGGCGCCTGGTGAGCCGCTACTTCACCCGCAAGCGGTGCCGCGAGATCACCCCGGAACTGGAACGGATCATCGACGAGCAGCTGGACGCGATGATCGCGCACGGCGCGCCCGCCGACCTGGTCGAGTGGTTCGCCCAGCCCGTTCCGACCCGGGTGATCACCGGCATGCTGGGCATTCCGGAGCACCAGCGGCCGGACTACCAGCGGTGGATCCTCACCATGCTCTCGCTCGACGTCGCCGAGGATCCGCTGCGGGAGGCCCGGGACGGCCTCTACGGCGGGCTGGCCGACCTGGTCCGCGAGCGGCGGTCCGACCGTCGCGACGACATCCTGAGCGATCTGCTGCACGGTGACACCCCGCTCGAGGACGACGAGGTGGTGGGCATCGCGGCCCTGCTGCTGATCGCCGGGCTGGAGACGACGGCCAACATGCTCGGCCTCGGGGCGTTCGCGCTGCTGAGCCACCCGGAGCAGGCGGAGCTGCTGCGCAGTGACGAGTCCTTGCTGGACGGCGCGGTGGAGGAGTTGCTGCGCTACCTGACGATCGTCCAGTTCGGGCTGACCCGGACGGCGCGCGCCGACCTCGAGGTGGGGGGCCGGACCGTCCGGGCCGGCGAGACGCTGATCGTCTCGCTGGCCGCCGCCAACCGGGATCCGGAGCAGTACCCGGACCCCGACCGGCTGGACCTGACCCGGGCGCAGGCGCCGCACCTGGCGTTCGGCCACGGCGTCCACCAGTGCCTGGGCGCCCAGCTGGCGCGGGTGGAGATGAAGCTGGCGTTCCGCGCGCTGCTGCGCCGGCTGCCGGACCTGCGGCTCGCGGTGCCGCCCGAGAAGGTCCGCACGGCCGGCGAGTCCAAGGTGTTCCACGGGGCGCACGAGCTTCCCGTCACCTGGTAGTACGCCCGTTCCTCCGGCCGTTCCGCCGTTCCTCCGGCCGTTCCGCAACGCCGTTCCGCGTTCCCCAGGCGCTTCCGCAGGCCGATTCGAGGCCGGTCCGTGGCATCCCCTCCCGCCACGGGCCGGCCTTCGGCATGCCGTCAGACCGCGCGCGACGGGTCGTCGACGGTGGTGTGCCGGCCCTCGCGGCGGGCGGCCAGCGCGTCGTCCAGGTACTCCCGGGAGAGCATCGCCGAGACGATCGCGACGCCGCCGCGGTGGACCCGGATCTCGCTGTTGACGGCGGTGCCGTACAGGTGGATCCGGCGGCCGGTCTTGCCGGTCGGGCCCTGGGCGTCCTTGAGCCGGCCCTTGGCCGGCCAGGTCACGTCCCAGTGGTCGAGGGTGTCGCCGTCGGAGACCAGCAGCTTGACGGTGGTCCGGTGCAGGTCGAGGTGGAACTGGAGGTCGTCCGGGACGTCCGGGGAGCGGAGGTCGAGGACGATGCTGGCGTCGCGGCCGCGGACGTCGAAGCTGTCCGCGCCGGTCCAGTTGCCCAGCCGCTTGGTCACGGTGTGGTCGGCGAGGATGCGCTCGGTGGCGGTCATCTCGGTGGGTCCTTCCTGTCCGGGTGAGCTTCCGTGCTGACTTCTTCATAGTTGCAGTGCAACTAGTTCCATGTCAACTGGTTCGACGATGACTAGTTGCCGGGGGACGGTGGCGCGGCCGTACGATGCGCCCATGGCCGACACCGCACTCCGCAGCTCCCCGCTCGCCCTGACCGTCCTGTCGCTGCTGCACTACCAGCCGCTGCACCCCTACGGCATGCAGCGGCTGATCAAGCAGTGGGGCAAGGACCAGGTCGTCAACGTCAACCAGCGGGCCGGCATCTACCGGACCATCGAGCGGCTCCAGGCCGCCGGCCTGGTCGAGGTGCACGAGGTCGGACGCGACCAGCAGTACGCGGAACGCACCCTCTACAAGGTCACCGAGGCCGGCCGGGAGACCACCCGGGCCTGGCTGCTCGACATGCTCGGCACCCCCAAGCAGGAGTTCCCGCAGTTCCCCGTCGCGCTCTCGTTCGCGCTGATGCTCACCCCGGACGAGACCCGCGCCGTCCTGGAACGCCGCGTCCGGGCCGTCACCCGCACCCTGGAGCAGCTGGAGGCCACCCTCGCCGAGGAGAGCGACGACGGACTCGGCCGGGTCGTCCTGCTGGAGACCGACTACCAGCGCACCATGGCCGCCGCCGAACTCGCCTGGCTCACCGCCGTCGTCGAGGACATCGAGGCCGGCCGGCTCACCTGGTCCTGGGAGGAGCTCACCGCACTCGCCGGCCCCGCCGCCGACCTCGACTGACCTGGTCCTGGGAGGAGCTCACCGCACTCGCCGGCCCCGCCGCCGACCTCGACTGACCCGCCGCGCACCACCCGCCGTCGAGGCGGGCCCCAGGCTCCTTCGAGCGCGTCTGCCTAGCGTCCCCACCCGAGGGCCGACGACGCCGAGAGGGAGAGCGATGCTGCACCGGGAACTCGCCGAGATCAGCGCACCGGCCCTGCGCCGGGTGCTGGACCATCCGTTCTGGACCGGCCTGCGGCGCGGCACCCTGCCCGCCGAGGCCCTGGCCCGCTTCGTCCGCCAGGACACCGGCCACCTGCTGCCCGCCTACGCCCGCGCACTCGCCCGCTGCGCCGCGTCCGCCCGGGACGACGCGGACACCGCGCTGCTCGCGCAGTCCGTCCTCGGCACCCTGGAGGCCCGGGACGGGCTGCGCGCCGCCTACGGCGCGCTCGCGGACGAGCTGCGGCTGCCCGCCCCGGGCGGGGACGGCCCCGCCGAACCCGCCGTGGCGGCGCACGCCGTCTTCTTCACCACCTCCGCCGCGCACTCCTTCCACGCGGGCCTCGGCGCCCTGCTGCCCATGGTCTGGTTCAACGCCGAGGTCTCCGACCATCTGCGCGACCACGCCGAGCCCGGCACCCGCTACCTGCCGTGGATCACCGCCTACCACCCCGGCGAGTCCTACCGGTACGCCGTCCAGGCGTTCCGCGACCTCGCCGACCGCGCCGGCGCCGCCGCCACCCCGGCGCAGCGCCGCCTGCTCATCGACCACTTCGCCGAGGGCGTCGGGCACGAGATCGCGTTCGCCGACTGCTGCGCCGGCGCGCCGGCACGTCTCGCCGGAAAGGCAGCCCGATGACCGACCAGGACCTCGACCTGATGGATCCGGCCTCCTTCGCCGACGGCGTCCCGCACGCGTACTTCCGCCGGCTGCGGCAGACCGAAGGCCTGGTCAAGGGCGTCGACACCGACGGCGAACCGCTCTGGCACGTGGTGCGCCACGGCGAGGTCGCCGCCGTCTCCAGGGACGCCAGGACCTTCTCCTCCAGCCCCACCACCATGACCTCGATCCGCAAGGTCGACCCCAGCCCGCCGATCATCACCTTCCTCGACAGCCCCGACCACACCAGGATCCGCAAACTCACCTTCAAGGCCTTCGCCCCCGCCCGGCTGGCCGCCCTGGAAGGGCCGGTCCGGGGGATCGTCGACAGCCTGCTCGCCGAGGCCCGCGAGCAGGGCACCTTCGACCTCGCCGAGACGATCGCACTGCGGCTGCCCTTCGAGGTGCTGCTCGAACTGCTGGACATCCCCCACCGGGACCGCGCCATGATGCTCGGCTGGGCCCGGCGCACGGTCAACCTCGGCGACGAGGCCGAGGGCGAGGGCGGCGGGGGCGGGGCGGACGGCGGCGGGGGCAACCCGTTCCAGCTGATCCACGAGTACCTGCTGGACTTCGCCCGCCACCGCGCCGCGCACCCCGCCGACGACTGCCTCTCGCTGCTGCTCGCGGCCCGGCTCCAGGGCGCCGACCGGCTCGGCCTGCCCGACCGGCTCACCGCCGACGAGGTCGGCCTCTTCGCCTCCACACTGATCACCGCGGGCATCGAAACCACCTACTGCTCCGTCACCGGCGCGGTCCTCGCCCTGCTGGAGGCACCCGGCGAACTCGCCAGGCTGCGCGCGGACCGGAGCCTGGTGCCGTCGGCCGCCAACGAGGTGCTGCGCTGGGTCACCCCGGTGACCCACTTCGCCCGCCGGGCCGTCACCGACACCGAGATCGCCGGACAGCCCGTCGCGGCCGGCGACACGGTGGTGCTCTGGTACAGCTCCGCCAACCGCGACGAGACGGTCTTCGCCGACCCGGACCGCTTCGACGTCGGCCGCACCCCCAACCAGCACGTGAGCTTCGGCGGCGGCGGCCCGCACGTCTGCATCGGCAACGGCCTGGCGGCGATGGAGCTGCGCCAGTTCCTGGACGGCGTGGTCGACCTGCTGCCCCGCCTGGAACTCACCGCCGACCCCGTCCGGCCGGCGACCAACTTCATGAACAGCGTCAAGTACCTGCCGCTGCGCTTCCGCTGACCCGGCGGGGACTGGAGACCGTGACATGGACGTGAAGCCGTGACCGCCGGACCGGACGGCCCCGCGCGCCGCACCGCGCTGATCACCGGCGCCAACCGGGGCATCGGCCGGGCCGTCGCCGCCGAACTCCACCGGCGGGGCACCGACGTGGTGCTGACCGCCCGCTCCGCCGAGGACGCCCGCGCGACCGCCGCCGAGCTGGGCACCCGCTGGCAGGCCCTGGACACCACCGACCCGGAGAGCGTCGAGCGCGCCGCCGCGGCGGCCGGGCCGGTCGACCTGCTGATCTGCAACGCCGGGGTGCTGCTGGACGCCCGCACCGACCCGCTGAGCGTCCCGCTGGACCTGGTCGAACAGACGCTGCGGGTCAACCTGCTGGGCACCTGGCGGGTGGTCCAGGCGTTCGTCCCGGCGATGGTCCGCCGGGGCCGGGGCCAGGTGCTGGTGCTCTCCAGCGGCACGACCGCCGAGTTCGGCGGCCGGCTGTTCGCGGGCGCCCCCGGCTACTCGCTCTCCAAGAGCGCCCTCAACGGGCTGACCACGCTGCTGGCCGGCCACACCGAGGGCACCGGTGTGCGGGTCGACGCCGTCAACCCCGGGCGGGTCCGGACCCGGATGATGCCCGGTCAGCAGCAACTGCCCGAGGAGGCGGCCCGGTTCATCGCGGACCTGGCCGACCTCCCGGCCGGCGGCCCGAGCGGCCGCTTCTTCGCCGAACAACGCCGACCCACCTCGTAGGAGACCCCATGCGATTCGACCTGACCGGCCGCAAGGCCGTCGTCACCGGTGCCGGCAGCGGGATCGGGCTGGCCTGCGTCCGGGCCCTGGCAGCCGCCGGCGCGGACGTGCTCGGCGGCTCCCGGACCGTCGGTCCGGAGCTGCTCGACGCCACACCCCACACGCTCGCCGTGGACCTCGCCACCGAGGACGGCGGGCGGCGTCTGGTGAAGCACGCGCTCGCCGAGTTCGGCGGCATCGACATCCTGGTCAACAACGTCGGCGGCGGGGTGAAGCTGGCCGACGGCTTCCTCGACATCGACGACGACACCTGGCTCGAAGCGTTCGGGCTGAACGTCCTCACCGCCGTGCGGACCACCAGGGAGGCCCTGCCCAGCCTGGTCGAGCGCCGGGGGGCGGTGGTCAACATCGGCTCGGTGAACGCCACCCTGGCCGACCCGCGGCTCGGCCACTACTCGGCCGCCAAGGCCGCGCTCGCCAGCGTCGGCAAGTCGCTGGCCGCCGAGTTCACCCCGCGCGGCGTCCGGGTCAACACCATCTCGCCCGGCCCGGTGCGCACCAGGGTCTGGACCAACCCGGCGACGGCCGAGAAGGCCGGGCTCACCCCGGAGCAGTTCATCGAGGCGGTGCCCAGGATGACCGGGCTGGCCACCGGCCGGATCATCGAGCCGGAGGAGATCGCCACCCTGGTGGTGCTGTTCGCCTCCGGCGCGGTCCCCAGCATCACCGGCGCCGACTACACCATCGACGGCGGGATGAGCCGCCCCGCGCTGCGCTGACCGCCCCGCGCTGGCCGCCCCGCGCTGTGCTGACCGCCCCGCGCTGCGCCGACCGCGCGGCCGGCGGCGGCCGGGCCCGGGTCCTCCCCACGGAGGGCCCGGGCCCGGCCCGTTACGCCGGCACCTCGGGCTGGGCCTTGAGCCCCGCCCGGGGCGCCCGCAGCGTCCGTCCGCGCATCAGGAAGGCCGCCGCCCCGGCCGCCACCAGCAGGCCGGCGGCGAGCCAGAACGTCACCCGCAGCGCGTCGTCGGCACTGGCCGGGTCCTCCGTCAGGTAGCTGAAGAAGACCGTGCCCAGCAGCGCGTACCCGATGCTGTTGCCCAACTGCTGCACCGAGTTGAGCAGTCCGGACGCGGCACCGGTCTCCGGCACCGCGACCATAGTGAGCGCCAGGTTGTAGTACGGGGTCAGGACCCCGCCCATGCCGAGCCCGAGCAGCACCAGCGGAACCGCCAGCTGCCAGCCGGAGACGTCCGGCCCGGCCGACACCACGGCGATCACCCCGACCGCTCCGACGGCCAGCAGCGCCAGCCCGCCCTGGAGCGTGCGCAGGCCGTCCCAGCGGCGTGCCAGCACCGTGCCGGCCAGCGCCGAGCCGACCGCCGAGGCGAGCGTCCACGGCACCATCGCCAGTCCGGCGCCCAGCGACGAGAAGCCGTGCGCGGTCTGCAACTGGACCAGCAGGGCGAACATCATGCCGCTGAGCGCCATGTAGTAGAACATCCCGACCAGCAGGGCGGCGACGAACCGCCCGTTGCGCACCAGGGCCGGCTCGATCAGCGGGACCCGCCCGGCCCGGGCCCGCCGGAGCTGGTGCAGCCCGAGCAGGGCCAGGACCGGCAGCGCGGACGCCATGCTGACGAAGCACCAGGCGGGCCACGACTCGCCGCGGCCCTGCATCAGCGGGTAGGCCACCAGGACCATCGCCCCGGCGGCCAGCACCGTGCCGACGCCGTCCAGCCGGCGCAGCCCGGCCCGTTCGACGGGCTGCCCGGCGGGGACGTACCGCAGGGTGCCGACGGTCGCGAGGACACCGAGCGGCACGTTGATGAAGAAGACCGTGCGCCAGCCGAGACCGAAGAGGTCCCCGGTGGCCAGGGCGCCGCCGAGCACCGGCGCGACGATCGCGGCGATACCCACGACCGGGCCCATCATGCCGATGGCCTTGGGCAGTTCACGGCCGGGGAAGAGGTCGCGCATGATGCCGAGCCCCTGCGGGACCATCACCGCGGCGAAGCCTCCCTGGAGGATCCGGGCGGTGATGATCATCTGCGGGTTGACCGAGAAGGCGGCCAGCAGCGACGCGAGGGTGAAGCCGACGGTGCCGACCAGCAGCATCCGTCTGCGGCCGAGGACGTCCCCGAGCCGCCCGCCGGTGATCAGCAGCGACGCGAAGGCGAGGGTGTAGCCGGCGGCCATCCACTGGAGGTCCGCGTAACTGCCGTGCAGTCCGGTGCGGATCGACGGCGCGACGGTGTTCACCATCATGCCGTCGAGCAGGTCCATGCAGTGGGTGGTGAGGATCGCCGCCAGGGCGAACCAGCGGAGCCGGTCCGGGGCGGGCGCGGTGGTCAGGGGCGGTGCGGAGGTGGCCATCGTGGTGCCTTTCGACGAGGAACGGCCGGACGGCGCGAACAGTGCGCCCGACCGCTCCAGAAGCACTCGAGGAACCCACGAGGGGGAGTACGGCCGGCGACCCGCTCGAGCCGCGCTCCACCGCGTCCCGAGCGGTGTTCGAGCGCCCTTGCCGAGGGTGGGGTGCCGGCGGGGCTGTGGGGCCACGCCGCCAGAGCACGAGGGGACAAGTCATGGATCTGGGGTTGGCGGACAAGCGGGTGCTGGTCACCGGTGCCACCAGGGGGATAGGCCGGGCAACGGCGAAGGCGTTCGCCGCGGAGGGGGCGCGGGTCGCGGTCACCTACCTGAAGTCCAAGGAGGCCGCCGACAAGCTGGTCGAGGAACTCGGCGGCGCCGACCGGGCGTCCGCCCACCATTACGACCTGGCCGACCCGCAGTCGATCGCGGAGACGGTCGCCGCCGTCGAGGAGGCCTGGGGCGGAGTCGACGTCCTGGTCGCCAACGCCCAGACCTGGGTGTGGATGAATCCCGAGGACATGGTGCCCTACCAGGAGTTCCCGATGGACTTCTGGCTCGGCCGGTACCGGGAGAACGTCGAGGGCCACCTGTGGACGGTCCGCCAGGCACTCGGCGGGATGCGCGAACGCGGCTTCGGCCGGATCGTGCTGCTCTCCTCCGTCACCGCGATGCACGGCAATCCGGGCTCGGAGATCTACAGCGCGGCCAAGGCCTCCCTGCACGGCTTCGTGCGCGGCCTGATGTGGACCGGTGACGGCGTACTCGCCAACGTGGTCGCGCCCGGCGGCACCATCACCGAGAGCCTCGAGGCGGTCGACCCGGCGCTGCTGGAGAAGGCCGTCGCCGAGACCCCGAGCGGCCGGCTGAGCACCGCCGACGAGGTCGCCCGGCTGATCGTCTTCCTCGGCTCGGCGGCCAACGGGAACATCAGCGGGCAGGTCATCCACCCCGCCGGCGGCCGCTGACGGCCGGCCCCACCCGCGCCCGACGCGCGCTCGAGCGCCGCCCGAGCGCGCGTCGGGCGGTCCCTCACATCCTCGCAGGCAGCGCCGCCGGCCGGAAAACCGCCGGCGGTCCCGCGTTTTCCCGATCGGAAGGAACAGTCATGAGCATCCGCAACCCGCTGGCCGGAGACCGGACCGGCGTCCGGCGCGGCCGGCCGCCAGGGCGCCCCGGCTTCCTCGGTGGCACCCTCAGAGCGGTCGTGGGTCTGGCCCTCGCGGCCGCCCCCGCCGTCGTCGCCGCGCCGGCCGCCCACGCGGACACCACCGGCCACCAGTACTACGTCGACTGTGCGGCGGGCAACGACGCGGCTGCGGGCACCACCGCCACCGCCGCCTGGCACAGCCTCGCCAAGGTCAACGGCGCCACCTTCCGGCCCGGCGACTCGATCCTGCTGCGCAGCGGCACCACCTGCGCCGGGCAGCTGGCCCCGCTCGGCTCCGGCACCGCGGACCGGCCGGTCACCATCGGCTCGTACGGCGGTACCGCCCGCGCCGCGATCACCGGCGGCGGCGCCCGCGCCGCGGTCTTCCTGCAGAACAGCCAGGGCTGGGAGATCCGCAACCTCGACGTCTCCAACAAGGCGGCCCAGGACGGTACCGTCCGCACCGGCATCTACGTGCTGCTGACCGACTACGGCACCGGCAGCCACTACGTCGTCGAGAACGTCAACGTCCACGACGTGACCAGCATCGACAGCACCGGACCGATCGACGAGGCCAGCGGCGGCATCGTCTTCAAGGCGGCCGGCTCGACCACGCCCACCACCTTCGACGGCATCCGGGTCGCGAACAGCACCGTCACCACCACCGAGGGCTACGGCATCGCCACCGTCTCCCAGTGGTCCAAGCGGGACCTCTTCCCGACCGGCACCAACCACTTCGTGCCGATGACCAACGTCCGGGTCACCGGCAACCGCCTGGCCGACATGGGCGGGGACGGCATAGTGGTCCAGAACGCCGTCTCCCCGCTGATCGACCACAACGTCGTCGACGGGTTCGGCCTGCGGGCCACGGCCTACCACTCCGGCGTCTGGGTGTGGAACGCGGACCACTCCGTGATGGAGTACAACGACGTCTCGCACGGCGCCAGCTCGCCGCCGATGATGGCCTTCGACGCGGACGGCTCGAACCAGGACGTCGTCTACCAGTACAACTACAGCCACGACAACGGCGGCGGCTTCCTCGCCTTCTGCACCGCCCCGGGCCAGTTCAGCGACGGCGTGACCGTCCGCTACAACATCAGCCAGAACGACCACGACGCCGTCTACAACGGCGCCGTCTTCCCGGTGGTCTTCAACGGCTGCGGCGTCACCATGACCAACCTCTCCTTCTACAACAACGTGGTGTACTCCTCCGTCGCCAAGGCGCTGATCGGCAACTACGGCCAGTCCGTGGTCTCCTACCGCAACAACATCTTCTACGGCCGGCCGGGTGGTTCGACCATCACCGACCCGGTGAGCACCTTCGACCACAACCTGTACTTCAACATCGACCAGGTCCCCGCCGGCGACCTCCACGCGGTCAAGGCCGACCCGCTGTTCGCCGCGCCCGGCACGGGCCCGCAGGGCTACCGGCTGACGTGCGGGTCCCCGGCCGTCCGCGCCGGCGTCCGGATCGCCCTCAACGGCGGACGGGACTGCGGCGGCGCCCCGGTGCCCTCCGACGCCGCGCCGAACATCGGCGCCTACGAGGGCACGGTGTCCTGACCGGGAGCGACCGGCGGGCCGGATAGAACGGGAGGGGTGGGCCGGATCGTCCGGCCCACCCCTCCCGCGTCGTCCGGCCCCGGATCAGCCCGCGGCCTTCTTGATCGACCAGTCGGCGATCCTCAGCGACATCTCGACCCCCTCCGTGGCGTACTCGATCATCCCCTTCTGGTACTCCGCCACCGCGTCCGCCAGCTCCCGCCGGCCCGCCGCCACCTCGGCCAGCAGCGCACCGAGCGCCTGCGCGTCCCGCAGCGCCGTGTTCGCCCCGACGCCCCCGGACGGCGGCATCGCGTGCACCGCGTCGCCCAACGGGACCACCGGGCCGGTCTCCCAGGCCTCCACCGGGCGGGTGGCGCGCAGCGCGACGGCGAACGTCGTCTCCGGCTGGGCGAAGCCGAAGATCCCGCGGAGGTCCGGGTGCCAGGCCCGGGTGCGCTCGACGACCAGCGCGCACAGCTCCTCGCCGTCCAGCGCGAAGAAGTCCTCCTCCGCCAGGCCGAGGTCCTGCTGGTGCACGTTGAACACGGACATGTAGTAGTCCTCGCCGTCCGCCAGCTCCGCCTCGGGCGCCAGCCTCGCGGCGGCGGCCGAGGGGCGCTCGCGGAACAGCATCGGCATCAGGCCGAGGTGATGCCCGTCGGTGCCGATCACATAGGAGAACCGGTCCTGCAGCGCCGCCGGCAGGCCGGCCGCGATCGCCGCGTCCCGGGGGATCCGGGAGAACACCGTCCGGATGCCGAGGTCCTGGGGAGCGTCCCCCGGCCGCAGCTGCGCCCGGACCCGGGAGTTGGTGCCGTCGGCCGCCACCAGCACGTCGCCGGTGGCCTCGGTGCCGTCCGCGAAGTAGGCCGTCACCCGGCCGTCGGGCGTCTGCGCGAGCCGCTCGAAGTTCTTGCCGAAGTGGACGGTGTCCGCCAGTCCGGCCAGCAGGATCCGGCGCAGGGTCACCCGGTCCACGGCGTCGATCTTGTCGGCCCGGTCCGCCCGCGGATCCTCGAACTTCGGCGCCCACTGCTCCGTCAGCTGCTCGTCGTAGGCGGCCAGTCCGGCATCGTCCCGGGTGTTGGCCGTCGCCGCCACCAGCTCCGTGAGCCGGGCCGGAAGGCAGGCCCGCAGCGCGGCCTCGCCCTCCGGGCTGATCCGCAGCCGGTAGCCCTGCCGGCGGCCGTCCGCCGACTCGTCGCGCTCGTACACCCGGACGTCCACCCCGGCCTGCCGCAGCCGTTGCGCCAGGCTGAGACCGCCGATCCCACCGCCGATCACCAGCACCCGGAAGGCCGGCCGGCCCGTCGTCGTCGCCATGGAAACCTCTCCTCACCGCCGTGTACGGGACACCCGCACGATGCGCCGCACCGCTCAGGTCCGGCTCGAGGCCCCTGCCCGCGGCGGCTCTTCCAGCCGGGCTCGAGCCGAGCTGAAGAACGCCCTCCCAGGCTGTGCGGGCCCCGCCAGCCCATGGCAGCCGACCCTTCGGAGGAAGCGTGTCCCGCCGTCTCTTCACCTCGGAGTCCGTGACCGAGGGCCACCCCGACAAGATCGCGGACCGGATCAGCGACACCATCCTCGACGCCCTCCTACGGGAGGACCCGACGTCCCGGGTCGCCGTCGAGACCCTGATCACCACCGGCCAGGTGCACATCGCCGGTGAGGTCACCACCAGCGCCTACGCCGACATCGCCGCCCTGGTCCGGGAGGCCGTCCTGGAGATCGGCTACGACTCCTCCGCCAAGGGCTTCGACGGCGCCTCCTGCGGCGTCTCGGTCTCCATCGGCTCCCAGTCGCCCGACATCGCGCAGGGCGTGGACAGCGCCTACGAGACCCGCGTCGAGGGGGCCGGTCAGGAGGAGGCCGACGAGCTCGACCGACAGGGCGCCGGCGACCAGGGCCTGATGTTCGGCTACGCCTGCGACGACACGCCCGAGCTGCTGCCGCTGCCGATCTCGCTGGCCCACCGGCTCGCCCAGCGTCTCACCCAGGTCCGCAAGGACGGCACCGTCCCCTACCTGCGCCCCGACGGCAAGACCCAGGTGACCATCGAGTACGACGGCGACCGGGCCGTCCGCCTCGACACCGTGGTGGTCTCCACCCAGCACGCCGCCGACATCGACCTCGACTCGCTGCTCGCCCCCGACATCCGCGAGTTCGTCGTCGAACCGGTGCTGGCCGGTCTGGCCCTGGACACCGGCGACTACCGGCTGCTGGTCAACCCCACCGGGCGGTTCGAGATCGGCGGCCCGATGGGCGACGCCGGCCTGACCGGCCGCAAGATCATCGTCGACACCTACGGGGGCTACGCACGCCACGGCGGCGGCGCCTTCTCCGGCAAGGACCCGTCCAAGGTGGACCGCTCGGCCGCGTACGCGATGCGCTGGGTGGCCAAGAACATCGTCGCCGCCGGCCTCGCCCGCCGCGCCGAGGTGCAGGTCGCGTACGCGATCGGCAAGGCCGAGCCGGTCGGCCTGTTCGTGGAGACCTTCGGCACCGAGACCGTTCCGGTGGCCAGGATCCAGGACGCCGTCAGCGAGGTCTTCGACCTGCGACCGGCCGCGATCATCCGCGACCTCGACCTGCTGCGGCCCATCTACGCCCAGACCGCCGCGTACGGCCACTTCGGCCGGGAACTGCCCGACTTCACCTGGGAGCGCGCCGACCGGGTGGAGAAGCTGCGGGCCGTCGCCCTGACCTGAGCCCCGCCGAACCGAGTCCCGCCGAACCCGTCGCCCCACCGTTGCCCCGAGGAGGCACCGCCGTGCGTATCGCTGTCAGCGGTTCGATCGCCACCGACCATCTGATGGTCTACCCAGGGCGGTTCGCGGACCAGTTGATCGAGGGCCAGCTGTCCAAGGTGTCGCTCTCCTTCCTCGCCGACGACCTCGAGGTCCGGCGCGGCGGGGTCGCGGCCAACATCGCCTTCGGGCTGGGAAGCCTGGGCCTGCGTCCCGTCCTGGTCGGCGCGGCCGGTGCCGACTTCGCCGACTACGGCGCCTGGTTGCAGGCCGCCGGCGTCGACACCGAGTCCGTGCTGATCAGCCGGACCAGGCACACCGCGCGATTCGTCTGCACCACCGACGCCGACCAGAACCAGATCGCCACGTTCTACGCGGGGGCGATGAGCGAGGCCCGTGACATCCGCCTCGCCCCCGTCGTGGACCGCGTCGGCGGGCTCGACCTCGTCGTCATCGCCCCCGACGACCCCGAGGCGATGATCCGCCGCACCGAGGAGTGCCGCACCCTCGGCCTCTCCTTCGCGGCCGATCCGTCCCAGCAACTCGCCCGGCTCGACCGGGCCGCGGTCCGCCACCTCGTCCAGGGCGCGGACCTGCTCTTCACCAACGAGTACGAGGCCGCACTTCTCCAGCAGACCGCGGGCTGGACGGAGCGGCAGATCCTCGAGGAGGTCGGCACCTGGATCACCACACTCGGTGCCGACGGCGTCCGCATCCTCCGGAGCGACGCGGCACCGCTGCTCGTCCCCGCCGTGCCCACCGACCACGTCGCCGACCCCACGGGTGTCGGCGACGCCTTCCGGGCCGGATTCCTGGCCGGCCTCGCCCGCCGGTGGCCGATGCCCCGCGCGGCCCGCCTCGGCTGCGCCCTCGCCACCGAGGTGTTGCAGACGGTCGGCACCCAGGAGTACCGCATCTCGGCCGCGGAGCTGATCGGCCGCACCGACGACACCCCGGTCGGCGCCTGATGACGCCGCGGAACGGAACGGCACAGCAGCAGAGTCGCGCAGATGCGTTGCGTGAGGCACTTGCCAGCCGGGTGGTGGTGGCCGACGGTGCGATGGGCACGATGCTCCAGGCGCAGGATCCGT
>NZ_JBVHHB010000017.1:0-191198 GCF_055561295.1 Kitasatospora sp. NPDC022785
AAGCCCGTCCCGGCCAAGCCCGCCGCCGACGCCACCACGGCGCCGGCCGCACCGGCCGCACCCGCCACCAAGGCCCCCGCCGCCCCCCCCCCGGCGCCCCCCCCCGCCCCCCCCCCCCCCCCCCCCCCCCCCCCCCCCCCCCGGGGAGCCTCCGCCCCGTTCGGGGCGGGGGCGGGGTAAGGACTCCTTACCCCACAACTTGCTCCGCCAGGAGCCTGATCACGGTCACTCCCCGGTCCCGGCGTGGTGCCGTCCCGATCGGTGGCGGTCACCGGCTGGCCTCGGTGTCACGCCGGCGGATCTCGCGGACGAGGTCCTCGACGAAGTCGATGGCGAGGACGGGGTGGTGAAGGGTCCACGGGCGGGAGTGCGAGGTCCGCCAGACGCTCCGGATGCCGTCCGGACCGGTTTCGACGCGGTAGAGGTGGCCACGCCGGTGGAGAACGGCCAGCCAGGAATCCGCCTCCGTCCAGGCGGTGGGGGTGCTGCGCATCAGCGGCTCCGGTTCGGTGAGGATCCTTGCGGGGGTATCGGCCGGGGTGACCTGGTCGGTCACCCCGGCCGGCGGGGCGTCGGTCAGTCCCGGTCAGCGATGACCTACTGACCGTGCTGGGGCCGGAGCTGGGCCATCAGCTGGGTCAGGGTGTCGTTGGACAGCGGGATCCGCTGATCGCGGATCGCCCGGCTGACCACCTTGCGGGTCAGCTTGCCCTCCTCCTGAGCTGCACGACGGGCTATGGCCAGCAGCTCCTCGGTGTCCAGATCAGTACGGCGGTCACTGGTCAGCCGCTCGGCCCGGTCAGTGACCTGGGAGCCGCCCGTCCGACCGGCGGCCACCGGACGGTTGGTCACCGGACTGGCGACCGGGTTGGTGGCGGCCGGTCGGTCACCCACCGACCGGTCGTTGTCCGGGCGACCGCCCTGGTCGGCAGCCTTGGTCAGGCTGACCGGGCTGACCCGGGTCACGCTCGCCGGGGCGACCGCGTTGGTCTTCGCGAGGCGGCTGACCGGCTGACCGGCGAGCACGGTCCGGCTGACCGGAGAGGCAGTGACCGAGCCGCTGTCCGGCTGACCTGCCGTACGGTGACCGGCCTCCCTCCTGCCGGTGTCCGCGGTCCTGGTCAGGGGCGCCGGCAGGTCGCTTCGGACGATCGAGCCGAATGACCGACCGGGGTCAGCCCCGGCCGCTCGGTCACCGCGGTCGTCCGGGTCGGTCGCGGTGACCGGTCCGCGGGCGATGAGGATGTAGAGGTGGACGGCACCGGCCAGGGCGAGCGGGGCGATCGTCGACAGCACCGCGACCACCGTGTCGCCGAGCCGCAGGCCTCCGTCGGCGGCATGCAGCTGGTTGAGCCTGACCGCGTGCAACGCGTTCGCCCACAGGCTGGCGGCGGTTGCTGAACCGAAGAGCAGCCACACGTAGGCGCGGGCCCGGAGCTGGGCGTCGCGCATCACCAGCAGCGCGCGCACGCCGTAGGCGATGAATCCGTCGACGACCAGGGGGAAGAGGTAGGTGAGCAGGCCTCGGACGTGGATCGCGGCGGCCATCTGCTGGAGCGCATCGTAGGACAGTGCGCATCCGGCCGTGCCGAGGGCGATGACGACGGCCCGGTCCCAGCCGGTGACAGGAGTCGAGGCCGGTCCGACTGAGGTGGCGCTCATGCAGCCGCCCCGAAGTCGTGGCGGCCGAGGCCGGTGGTGGTGCTTTCCACAGCCGAGGCGGTGCGGGCGGCTTCCTCGGCGATCTGCCGGTGGCGGATCGCTCGTCGGGTCTCACGGTAGAGCTTGAGCGCGTGCTCCTCTGTGATCTTCAGGAGCCGGGCGAGGCGCTCGACCGTCATTCCCTGGCGGTACCCGGCGAGGACGACGGCGCGGCGTTCGGCCTTGGTGAGGTGGACGTCGCGGCCGGCCAGGGTGGCGTTGACCCGGCTGTAGTCGAGGCGGTTGGCCAGGTTGGTGTGCAGGGGTTCGCGTTCCTGCTCGGTGAGGCCGCCCCTGATGCCGTGGGTGTCGCCCGCTTCCAGGGCGGCGTCCAGGCAGGCGCGGCGCACGGGGCACTGGGCGCACAGCGCCTTGGCGGTGGCGATCCTGTCGGCCTCCTCCGGACCGGGGAAGAACACCTCGGGATCGACGGGGTTGTGCTCGGTCGGGGAACAGACGGCCCGTTCCTGCCAGGTGTGGTCGCCGAGGGAGCGGTGGCGGACGGGGATGGTCGTGGTGCTGGTCATGCGGGGGTGCTCCGATCGCTCTCCGCGCGCAGGGCGGCGCCGGCGGAGAGGTGCGCTGGGTCGGTGAGGGTGTGGCGGCACGCCAGGAGCGGCCGGGGCGTCGGACGTTCAGGCGGCGCGCTGCAGGCGTCTGCGGTCGACCGGCTCGAACTCGACCCGGGTGGTCATCTGGGCGAGCCGGGAGGTGACGCGGTCACCGAGGTACGTCCTGAGGTCACTGATCCGCAGATTGGTGGTGATCAGGGTCGGCAGGCAGTGGTTGTAGCGACGGTTGATCAGCCGGTAGGTCTGTTCCTCGACGAACTCGCTCGACTTGGCGGCGCCGAGGTCGTCGAGGATCAGCAGTGGCACCCGGCTGTAGGCCGCGAGCACCCGCTCGGCGTCCGTCCCGGCACTCGGCCGCAGCTCGGCGTACAGGTCGGCGGCGGCGGTCGCACGCCAGCGCACGCCGATGCCGGCCTGCACCAGGGCGCGGACCGCGCCGTACGCCTCGTGGGTCTTGCCCGCGCCGACGACTCCGGCCATCAGCAGGCTGGGGCCGGTGGCGAGTTGGCGGCGGGCGCCGGTGCTCGGGGCGACGGCCTGGGCGGCAACCTGCCGCACCCAGGCCAGGACCTGCGGGTGCTCGGCCACCGCCTCGCGGTAGCGGGGAAGCATCCCGGCGGACAGGGCGTCCAGTGCCGAGTACGGCTCAGCGTCGTCGGGCAGGGCGTCGACGGCGGCTCGGTCGATGCCCCGGGAGGCCAGGATCCGGGCCATCCGGTCGAGGACCGTGGCGCTGTCGGCGAGGGTCTGCGGGTCACGGCTGGGGCGCATCACAGCTCCTCGGCGTAGGCGGTGGCGGCGTCGACCGGGTTGGTCCACGCGTGGTGGGCGGGCACGTTAGGCCGCAATCCCGGCCGGGCCAAACCGGCGCTTCCTGCGTTCATGGCGTCGTTGACCAGGCTCGGCAGACGGGAGGGGTGGCCCTGGATCTCGGCGAACCGCCGCAGCCCGGCCCGGACGTGCTCCGCCGCGATGCCCTCGGCGAGCAGTGCCTTGGTGACCTTGCCGAGGTGGCCGATCACGCTGCCTGGAGGCCGCTCGGCGCAGGCGGCGACGTACTCGCCGACGAGTTGGTTGGCCGAGACGCTCGCGTCGGGCGCGTCGCGCCCCGTAGGGAAAGAAGATCCAGGATCCAAGATCCTAGATCCAGGCGCAGAGGGCTCCGGGAGGTTTCGGGGAGCCTTCGGCGAATCCTCGGCAATTCCCTTCTGACCTGCGGTTTTCTTCTGGCGCTCGACAGGCTGCTGCTCGATGTCGAGCAGGGTGTCGAGCACGGCGGCGGAGGTGGGCAGAGCGGGGGCGGGAGGCGCCGACAAGGGCTCGACGGGCCGAGCGAGGGCTCCCGAAAGGTCCGCCGAACCGTCGGCGAAGCCTCGGGGAGCATTCGCCGAGGACGCCGCGACGCCGACGGGCTCGGCATGCGAGGCAGCGGCGAGCCGGGTGCACGGGCCCTTGCAAGGGCCGCACCGCTCCGGCGCGCAGTGCGGGCAGCAGGGCAGCCGGGACAGGCTCGGCTTGTCGATCTTCTGGTGGCGGTCCCACGTGATGTAGTGGAGGTACCGCTTGCCGTCGCAACCGGTGTACCGGTGAATCAGCCCGACGCGCTCCATCTGCATGAGGTGGTCCTCGACGTCGACCGGTGTCTGGTCGGCACGCACCACCCACAGCTTCCCGTAGATGACCGCCGCGTGGTCCTTGTGACGTCCACGGTCGTCGCACTCGGTGGCCAGGCCGAAGAAGGTGCGCTCGGCGTAGATGGTCAGCTCGGCGAGCGTCTCGGAGACATAGGCCTCGGGCTTGACCGGCCGGATCCGCGACATGTCAGCGGCCCCTGGTGGTGGCGCCGTGGCTTCCGCCGGGGACGAGCTGCCCGGTGGCGAGGTCCAGGGTGTGCGGGCGGGACCAGTCCGCGTCCGGCCAGGTCCGCAGGACCCAGCGTGCGGCAATGCCGGCCTTGATCCGGCTCAGCCGGATCGGAGTGCCCTCCGCGTTCGTCGCGCGGGCGTAGGGGTGCGGCCACTGGGTGGCGGGATCGTTGAGGCTGACACGGATGGCGGTCGCGCCTGGGATCATGCCTCTGAGCTGCACCGCGAGGCGGCGGTGGCGGCCTGTTTCCGGGCAGGCGAGGGTTCCGCTGGGCATGGCGAGCATGCGATACTCCGGCTGTTCGTAGGAGCGCGCGGCGGTTCTCTCGTGCAAGGAAGTCCCGCCGCTGCGTGGTGGTGAATCGGTGCCCTTCGGGGCGCCGGCCCGGCGTCCAGGAGTTGGTAGCTCCAGGGCGCCGGTCGCTTTTCCGGTCCTCGCGGACCGGGACGGTGAGGTTGCCCTCCCGTCGTTGTTCGCCGCCTGCTGTGGCGGCGGGAGCACGACCATAGGGGGACCGGGCTCACAGATCCAGCCCGTTAACGGCCCTCCTGACCAGGCATGACGCGCTCTGCCTCGTCGGCCCCAACCCCCAGAGCGTCCAGTGGCTCCGCTCGGCCATGACTACGGCGGGTTGCCGCGGAAGCGGTCGAGGCGCCGGCAGGACGTGGCAGCACGTCCTGCCGGCGCCTCGACTGCGCTCTCACTCGCGGTGACACCTGTCCCGCGTGGGTGACCTGGCCATGCCGGCCGACCCAGCCACTTACCGTCACCGCGTTTGCTGAGACATCGTGACTTGACTCCCTATCAAACAATCTGCGCAGGTCTGATCCGCAGGGAGGACATTAGGTTTCGACGCGGATATCGGTCAACAAATTCGAGGTATCTACGCGGGTAGCAGGACGCAATTTTCAGGGACTGAGAAACGATCTTGATTCGACCATCGATGAACGCTCCGCAACCAGGCGTGCGGGGCGACCCACCACGATCCACCTGCCCATTTCACGGTGAGCGAGCAGCCGATCGCAACTACTCAGAGCGACGTGACCAATACCACTTGATACATGATCTTGGAATCCCACATAAGCTCTCCCCTATACGCGCAGGCGGAATCGACCGCTTCCCTGCCAGGTATATTCCATGTCCGAAGCGCCGCAAGGGCGTGATGCTTCGTCAAGAAACCACCATGCAACATTTAGGGTTTAACAACATGCGAGCCATTGCTGTGAGGCAGTTCGGCGGTCCCGAAATGCTGGAACTGTGCGACATGCCCGAGCCGGCGGTCCGTCCCGGCCACCTGAGGCTCCGCACCCGTCTGGCGGGCGTCAACTATGCCGACATCCACCTGCGCGAGGGCACGTACCCCGCTCCGATGCCCTGCCCCTTCATCCCCGGGAACGAGGTCCTCGGCACCGGCGAGGACGGGCGCCGCTTCGTCGCGCTCGGGCGCGGCGGTGGCTACGCCGAGACCGTGTCGGCCCACAAGAAGCTGGCCTTCGAGGTGCCGGACAGCGTGGGCGACCACGACGCCATCGCGCTCATGCTCCAGGGCAACACGGCCTGGCACCTGCTCAACACCGACCTGCGCCTGACCGCCGAGGACACCCTCCTGATCCCGGCCGCCGCCGGAGGTGTCGGTTCCCTCGCCGTCCAGCTCGCCAAGCGCGCCGGCGCGAAGGTCGTGGCCATGGCCGGCACCCAGGCCAAGCGCGAGATCGCCACCGCCCTCGGAGCCGATGCCGTCGTCGACTCCTCCACCACCGAAGGCCTCACCGAGCGAATCGTCGACGCCGCCGGCGGACACGTGACGGCCGCGCTCGAAATGACCGGTGGAGACGTCTTCCACTCCACCCTCGACGCCCTGACGCCGCGCGGACGGCTCAGCGTCTTCGGAGCCGTCACCGGCGTCAACGGGCTCGTACCGATCACCCAGCTCGTCGCCGGGTCCAAGTCCGTGACCGGTTTCTGGCTCCCCAGCCTCTACCCGTCGCGCACCCACCTCAACGAGTCGATGAACGCCCTGTTCACCGCCGTCGCCGACGGCTGGCTCAAGCCGCTGCGCGGCCGCAGCTACCGGCTCGGCCAGGCCCGGCAGGCACACCACGATCTCGCCGCCCGTCTCACCACCGGCAAGGCCGTCCTCGACCTGGACAGCTGACCGCCCCGGTCTCCGATAACCCTCGCCCGCCCGCACCACGCGGGACCGCGGCAACCGTGGTCGCGTCCTCGGTAGGCGCGCCAACCCTCAAACGGAACCACCAACCATGACCAGCACCGTGAACGACAGCGTGCCAGGGCAGCGCCGGCACGTCGCACCAGCGGGCCGCCCGGCCTCTTCCCTCGCTGCTCGCGCCTACGCCGTCCAGCAGGCCTTCACCCGCCTGCCGGGCGAGGTCCACGCCCTGCGCGAGATCGCCGACGCCGCCGGGCTGGACCGCGCCACCACCCACCGCATCCTCCAGACCGGCGTCGCCGACGCCGACGGCGTCTTCGAACAGGTCGGGCGGGGCCTCTACCGGCTAGGCACCGCAACCGCCCGAGCCGGGGTCCAGGCCATGGCCCACACCCCCAACGCCGCCTCCACCCACCACTTCCTCGAACGGCTCAACCGCGCCACCGGCGGCCTCGCCCTGTTGTACGTGCTCAGCCCGCTGGGCGGTGCCCGCCGCCTGTGCACCGACTACGTGCTCGGTGACCTGGACCCCGCCGAGGTGGGCATGACCGCTGAGGACGTCGTCTCCGTCTCGCGGTCGCTTCGCACCGGCGCGTCCGGGCGGGTAATCCTGGCCCACCTGCCCCGGAGCATCCAGGACCAAGTCCTCGCCGAGGAAGTACCCGCGACCGCCGGCCCCGGCGTCATTCGCGACAACGACGCCCTCGCCGCCTCGCTCGCCGAGATCCGACAGCTCGGCTTCGGCGTCGGCCGCCAGGAGTGCATGGCCGGCTGGGACTCGGTGGCCGCGCCGGTCCTGTGGCGAGACTCGATCATGGGCGCCGTCCTCATGCTCAAGCCGAGCAGGGAAATGCCCGCCGACCTGCGACCGCTGATCTACCACACCCTCAGGACCGCCGAGGACGTCAGCCGACTCACCGCGACACCACTCTCCGCCGTCGTGTAGGCGCAGCACTGCCCGGCGAATGCCGACGCTGCCGCCCCGCGATTGTCCCGCGGGGCAGCAGCGATCGACGAGGAACGCCTGGGCCACTGCTCGCTGCCCGACGCGCCGTCGAATGGTCGAGTTCCTGGCGACCCCGGGAAGTGCCGACCCCGAACAGGCCCAGGCCGGAGCGCCGGCGCGACCGTCACCGAACTGCTGCGCCACGCGGTGGGGGCGGACGTCCAGGCACAGCGCAGCATCGCTGCCCAGCTGCTCGTCGACCACCGCGGGCCGCAGGCCGCCGCCGGGGAGGAGCTGGGGATCAACAGGTCGACGCTCTGTGAGTTGTTGTCCGGTCGGTAGGTGCAAGGGCGGCGGCGCATGCTGCGACTAGGCAGTCAAGGCTGTCGACGACGGGCGTGAGCGGGGCAAGGGCGTCGCGCAGGACGGTGAGGTCGGTGCAGCCCAACAGAACGCCTTCCGCGTCGGGGACGTCGAGCAGTGCGGTTCGCAACGCGTCCAGGTCGATCGCCTGGAGGTCGCCGCCCACGCACTGTTCGAGCAGCTGGTCGATGCCCGCTTGCCTGGGGGTTGGATCAGTTCGATGCCGTGACCGTTCGCGGTGGCGTAGGCGGCGCCGTTGAGGCTCGTTCCTGTTGCCAGCAGAAGGACGCGCTTGAGTCCGTGTGCTGTGGCGGTCTCGATGGTCGCTTCCACCATGTCGATGAGCGTGAGGGTCCTGCCGGTGAGCAGGGGGTGCAGAAACGGGTGGAAGGAGTTGCAGGGCATCGCGATGGTCGTGCAGCCGGCGTGTTCGAGTGTGTCCAGGGCAGTGGTGAGCAGGTCGGTGATTTGTGCCCTGTCGGGGTCGGTGAGGTTGCCGGCCAGTACGGCCAGTTCGAGGTCGACGGGCATGGGCAGGCTGTGGATCACCAGGTCCGGGGATGCTCCGGTGCGGCGGCGGACCTGGTCAATCAGGCTTCGGTAGAACTCGACGGTTGCCACGGGGCCGACGCCGCCGATCACGCCGAGTCGCTGTGCGGGTGGCTTCACGTTGCTTCACCTCGGGGGTAGTCGGGGGTGCTTGCGCTCGCGTGCGGGCTCGCTGAACTACCGGTGGGCGCCGGCGAATGCGGTTCGGGCGAGGGGGAGGTCGGTGTAGGGGGTGTCGAGGAGGGGGCGGCCGAACATACGGGCGCCGAGGTGGCGGTAGTAGTCGTCGCGCAGCCTCCACATCGCGCCGGCGAGGATCGACAGCTGGCGGGGCCGGTGCTGTGCGACGGCGGTGGGGTCTACGGACTTGGCGGTCTGGAGGACGTCAATGGTGGTGTCGGTGAGGCCGGTGGTGCCCATGCGGTCCCAGATCAGGCACAGGGTGGTGGTGTAGCGGGCGCGCTCGTCGGTCAGGAGCAGGCCGGCGTAGGCGAGGAGCGCGAGCTGGTAGGCGGCCATGACGTCGGCGGCCGCGGGGGCGAGGCGCTGTAGTTCGTCCGGGAGGTCTCCGGTCGCGGGGGCGAGGAAGCGGGCGATCAGCCGGATGAACAGGTGGTGGGCGTGGTCGTGGCCGATGCCGAGGGGCCGGCCGCGTTCGCGGTCGGTGACGAGCTTCTCGACCCGGGCGGCCGGCAGGACCGGCTCCCACTGCGTGCGTGCCTGAGTGCTGAGGATGTCCTTGTGGCGGGTGCAGCCGTCGACGCCGGCTGGGGCGAGGGCGCGCAGGGTCTCCAGGAGGAGTTTGCGCAGCAGATGGTCGTCGGTGTCGTGGCGGTGTTCGGGTTCGGTGCCCGGCATGAGGTAGGTGGCGAGTTGGTGGGTGATGACCTGGAGGGAGTCGTTGGGGCCGAGGTCGGGGGTGGGGATGGTGGCGGGTGCGATGGTGCCGGTGAGCGGGGAGCCGGCGGCCAGGGCGAGGTCGCGGGCGAAGTGGGAGCGGGCGTGCGGGAGGTCGCTTCGGTACAGCGGCCAGGCGGTGGCGGTGATCTGCGGGTAGAGGCGGGTGAGGTGGTCGGTCAGGCTCTGGGCGGTGGTGGTGCCGTCGGCGCCGTCAGGTAGGACGAGAGCGAAGTCGATGTCGCTGCCGAGCTCCCAGCGGCCGTTGCGGTTGGTGACGGCGGCTTCGCCACGGCCGATCGACCCGGACACCAGCAGTGTCGTGCCTGGGGCGGCGCGTTCGATGTGGTCGGCCGCCCGTCGGAAGAGGCCGTTGAGGTGTGCCTGGGCCTGGTCGCGGGCTTCGGCGGCGATGGAGACGGTGTGGTCGAACGCGGGGATCATCGTGGTCTCCCAGATGTGTGAGGTGGGCGGGGTCGGCCGGCGTTCGGGGGCGGGTTGGAGGGAGATGGCCTGCTATCGTCCGCAATGTGCCGCCCCACCGGCTAACTGTGTTGGTGTCAGAGGGATTTGGGAGCTAATACGTGAATAGCGATGGCGTCGAGCACCTTCCGCGGCGGGCCTTCCGGTTGTTGGTGACGGGTGGTGGAACGGGCGGTCACACGTACCCGGCTCTGACGGCCCTGCGGGCTCTGGAGCGGCGTCTGGAGGCTTCGGGGCGGTCGCTGGAGGTGCTGTGGGCGGGGACGGCGGACGGGTTGGAGGCCCGGGTCGCCGCGGCGGAAGGGATCGAGTTCGCGACGGTCGCCACCGGCAAGATCCGGCGTTCGAGCAACCCGTTGAAGATGGTGTCGCCGGCGAACATCCGGGACATGGGCCGGGTGCCGCTGGGGGTCGCTCAGGCCCGGTCGCTGATCTCCCGGTTCGCTCCCGACGTGGTGCTGGCGACCGGCGGCTACGTCGCGGTTCCGGTGGGCGTGGCGGCGAAGATGCGCGGCTGCCCGCTGGTCATCCACGAGCAGACGGTGCGCCTGGGGCTGGCGAACAGGACGCTGGCGCGGCGGGCGACGCGCATCGCGGTGTCGTCGGAGTCGACGCTGGCGCTGCTGGCCGACGGGGTGCGTCCGGCGGCGGTGGTGACCGGCAACCCGGTCCGGCCAGAGGTCCTGACCGGGCATGCGTCGAAGGCGATCGAGGCACTGGGCCTGTGGTCGTTCGACCAGGCCAGGCCCACCGTGTACGTGACCGGCGGCGCCCAAGGGGCGCAGCAGATCAACGACCTGGTGCGGGAGGTGCTGCCGTGGCTGTTGTCCCAGGCGAATGTGGTCCATCAGTGCGGTCCGAGTCATGAGGCGGGGTTGCGGCAGGCGGCCGCGGCGCTGCCGGCCGAGCTGGCAGGCCGGTATCTGGTGACTGGGTTCCTGGGTGCGGAGCTGCCGGATGTGCTGGCGCTGGCGGACGTGGTGGTGTCGCGGTCCGGCGCGGGGACGGTCGCGGAGCTGACCGCGCTGGGGAAGGCGTCGGTGCTGATCCCGTTGGGGACGTCGGCGGGCAACGAGCAGGAGCACAACGCGCGTCATCTGCAGGACAGCGGGGCGGCACTCGCGCTCGTGGGCGAGGCCACGGGCGGCGCGCTGCGCGAGGCGGTGGCTCCGCTGCTGGCCGATCCGGCCCGGCGGGCCGACATGGCGCAGCGGGCCCGCTCGCACGGTCGCCCGGATGCCGCGGAGCGGTTGGTGGACCTGCTGCTGTCGGTGGCCGCGGGCGGCTGAGGGCCGGTGGGTGGTGCGGCCGGTCCGCCCTCTCGGGGGCGGGCCGGCCGCGTCGTGATGTCAGGGCAGGTAGGGGGCGGCGCCAGCTTCGATGATGGCGGCGCTGGCCGCGAACTCGCGGGGGCCCTTGCCCATGGGGTCGGGGACGTCACTGCCGTCGGCGAGGTAGAGACGCAGCTTGTGCTCGTTGCGGGGCCCGGCGATCGGGTGCAGCTGGTCGAGGACGGAGCGGTCCATCGCCAGGACGAGGTCGGCCCAGGTGATGAGGGGCCGGTCGACCTGGGTGGGGTGGTGGTCGGTGAGGTCGTAGCCGAGGTGGGCGGCCGCGGTGATCATGTCGGGGTGGGCGGTCTTGCCGACCCACATGTCGATGAGGCCGGCGGTGCGGACGTCGAGGGTGGGGCCGGCCTTGGTGGCGAGGACGGCGCCGGCGAGGGGGCTGCGGCAGTAGTTGCCGAGGCACACCGTCAGGATGCGTCGGGCGCGCACGGGGGTGGGGTTGGTCATCGGGGGGCTCCGGTGCTGGTGAGGGCCTGCTGGAGGGCGGTGGTGACGTGGTGGATGTCGTCGTCGGTGAGGTGCTGGTGGAAGGGGAGCGTCATGATCTGCTCCCCGAGGCGTTCGGTGTCGGGCAGGGGCCGGTGCCAGGGCGTGAACGCCGGCTGGGTGTGGTTGGGCGGGTAGTGCACGCCGACGCCGATGCCCTGTTCGTGCATGTGCCGCCAGATCTCGTCGCGGTGGGGGACGGTGATCGCGCACAGGTGGGGGACGGAGTGGTCGACGTCGACGTCGACCAGGGTGACCGGCAGGTCGGCGAGTGCGGCGCGGTAGGTGCGCCACAGGTGTCGGCGGGTGGTCTCGGCGGTGGCGAAGTGGGCGAGCTGGACGGTGCCGATCGCCGCGTTGATCGCGGACATCGGGTAGCGGAACCCGGCGCTGGTGACCTGGTAGGTGGTGGAGGCGGCCCGCTGGTCGGCGCTCGCGGTAATGCCGAGCAGGCGCAGTTCGCGCAGACGGTCGGCTTCGGCGGCAGTGCGGGGGATGACCATGCCGCCCTGGCCGCAGGTGAGGTTCTTGATCGGGCCGAAGCTGAAGCAGGTCAGCTGCCCGGTGGCGCCGACGCGGCGGGTGCCCTGGTAGGAGCCGAAGGCGTGGGCCGCGTCCTCGATGACGGTGATGCCGTGTTCGGCGAGGTGGGGGTGGATGGGGCCGAGGTCGATGGCGCGGCCGCCGTAGAGGACGGGCATCACCGCGACGGTGTCGGCGGTGACGGCTTCCAGCAGCGTGGTGGGGGTGACGCAGCCGGTGGCGGGGTCGACCTCGGCGAAGCGGGGGTGGGCTCCACAGGCAAGGATGGCCTGGATGCTGGCGGTGAAGGTCAGGGAGGGCACGATCACCTCGTGGCCTCGGCCGATCCCGGCGGCCACGAGCGCGGTGTGCAGGGCGGCGGTGCCGGTGGCCACGGCGACGGCGTCGGGGACGCCGAGGAAGCGGGCGACATCTCGTTCGAAGGTCTCGGTGACGGCGGTGTGGCCGTAGTGGCCGCTGTCCAGGACGCGGGCCACGGCCTGGTGCTCGGGTCCGTACAAGTAGGGGCTGGCGTTGCGGGTGGCGTCGGGCCGCTGGAGCGCCGGGCTTGCGGTCATCGGGGGGTGTCCTTCCATGCGGGGTGGGTGGCGCGGTCGCCGGTGGCGAGGGTCTCGATGTACTTGGTGAGGAAGACGCCGGGCCGGTAGGCGAGTCGGCTGTGGTCGACCGGGTCGCCGAACAGGCCGTTGACGGCCTGGCCGACGAGGTCGGCGCCGGCGGCCTCGCTCAGGGCGAATCCGCCGGCGACGCGTACGTTCAGCTCGGTGATCAGGACGCGGTGCGGGCCGTCGTCGGTGATGAAGCCCTGGACGCAGCACAGGCCCTGCGCGCCGACCGCGGCGAGGGTCTGCTCGACGCGCTCGGCGACCTCCTGGTCGTGGAAGGTGGTGGCCACGGCCGCGAGTCCGGCTTTGACCAGGTCGCGGTGGCGCAGGACGGCGGAGGCGCGGGAGGTGCGGTCCACGACGCAGTCCGCAGTGAACTCGGTACCGCGGACGCGTTCCTGGATCAGCGGCTCGGGCACCAGTTCGCACAGCACACGGGCCTGCTCTCGCGTGTGGCAGAAGAAGACGTTCTGCGCGCCGTGGCCGCGGCGGGGCTTGACGACGAGCGGACGACCGTCGTCGGGGACCGTGTCGAGCTGCTCGGGCAGGTAGATGCGGGGGGCGGGGATGCGGTGCGCGCGCAGGGCGGCGTCGAAGGCGGCCTTGTCGAGGCAGGTCTCCACCGCGCTGGGCTGCGGCAGCCACAGGCGCACGCCGGCGGCGGCCAGGTCGTGCTCCAGGTCCAGCAGCGGCGCGAGGTCGTTCTCGATACCGACCATGATCGCGTCGGCGGCCGTCTCCCGGCACAGCCGCATCATCGCCTCGCCGTAGCGGGGGTCGTCGGCGCGCGGGGTGGTGCGGGCGGTGACGCCGGGCAGGAGCAGGCCCGGGGCGAGCGGGTGGGCGTCGGTGGCGATCACGTGCTGGCCGCGGCGCTGGAGGGACCGGGCAAGGTCGAAGCCGGGGTTGGCGCCCATCCCGGTGACGACGATGCGGCGGGGTTCGGTCGTCATGCGGTCACTTCCCTGCGTAGGTGGGGACGGCCTCCGCCGGCAGCGGCCAGCGGGCGGCGTGGTCGCGGTACCAGGCGACCGTCGAGGCGAGGTGGTCGTGCAGCGGCCGGCTGGGCCGGTAGCCGAGGGTGCCGGCGATCTTCGACCAGTCCATCGCGTACCGCTCGTCGTTGGACTGGCGGTCGGGGATGTGGCGCACGCTCCCGGGTCCGGCGCCGCAGGCCCTGAGGATGAGCTCGGTCAGGGCGACGGTCGTCAGGTCGGTGCCGCCGCCGATGTTGTAGACCTGCCCGGGCACGCCACCGAACAGGACGAGTTCGATGCCGGCGCAGTTGTCCTCCACGTGCAGCCAGTTGCGCACGTGCTGGCCTCGGCCGTGGATGGTGACCGGCTCCCCCTGCAGCAGGAGGGTGACGAACCGCGGGATGACCTTCTCCGGGTGCTGCCGCGGCCCGAAGTTGTTCGAGGAGCGGGTCACGCACACCGGCACGCCGTAGGTCTGCCGGTAGGACAGCGCCACCAGGTCGGAGGCGGCCTTCGACGCCGCGTAGGGGACGGTGGGGCGCAGCGGGGAGTCCTCGGTGGCGCAGCCGGTGGGCAGCGGCCCGTACACCTCGTCGGTGGAGACGTGGACGAACTTCTCGATGGAGGCGTGGCTGGCGGCTTCGAGGAGGGTCTGGGTGCCCGTGACGTTGGTGGTGAGGAAGCCCCTTGCGTCGAGGAGGGAGCGGTCGACGTGGGATTCGGCGGCGAAGTGCACGACGGCGTCGTGGCGCTGCATGAGGCTGTCGACGAGCGGGCGGTCGAGGATGTCGCCGTGGACGAAGTGGAGGTGGGGTGAGTCCCACGCGGCGCCCAGGTTGGCCGGGTTGCCCGCGTAGGTGAGGAGGTCGAGCACGGTGACGCGTTCGATGTCCGTGCGCTGCAGGAGGCGGTTGACGAAGTGGGAGCCGATGAAGCCGGCCCCACCCGTGACAAGAATCTTCTGCACGGTGGGTACTCCTCTGCTGGGAGTGGTGGGGAGCCGGGCGGGCGACGGTGAATTGCCCGCGTCTGCGACCGACCAAGCTGATCCCGCCAGCACTCAGGCACGGAGAGTGACCGACGGTGGGGCCGAGGCATCTGTCCCATCGACCGGAAGGCCATGAAAGCGCGGACCGGGGAGCCGCCAACACCCCAGATTTGTCGGCATTTTGGGCGCGTGATTCACCCATTCGGGTCGTTCTTCGACGCGGCCGCCCGCTGCTACGCTGACCGCCCTTCCTCAACGGAACGCCGATGCCCGGGGGGCCACAGTGGTCAACGAGGCGCTGGTCACGGCCAGAACGCTGAAGGAACTCACGCAGGAACAGGTCGCCGAAGCGGTCCAGGACCGCATACGCGAGCTGATGATGCGTCAAGTCCGTTCGAACACAAAGCCGGTCAGGCCGACCTCGTTTGACGCCAAGGCCGTGAGCCGGTTAGAACGGGGAGAGGTCACATGGCCCGGGCGCGACGTCCGGGACGCCCTGTGCTACGTACTCGGCGTGACAACCCCGAGCGCACTGGGGCTGTACTCCAAGAGGGCCCAACCGCTCGCCGAAGGGGTGAGGACCTCGCACCGCCGTACCCTCCTCGCCGGTTCACTCGCCGGCCTCGTTCCCGTCCCGTCCCTGGCCCCGTTGCCGGAGCGCCTCGGCATGGACGACCTCGCCGCCATCGAGGAACGCGTCCACGCCCTCAGCGCGCTGGACCGTCAGAGCGGCGGCGCCCCCGTACGCCACTACGCGCTCGACGAACTCGATCGCACCCTGCGCCTGACCAAGGCGTCCATGCTCCCGGGCGTACGCCGCCGACTGTGCGCGGCAGTCGCCCACCTGGCCAACCTCGCCGCCTGGTCCTCCTTCGACGCCGGCCACGGCGCGCACTCGCGACCTGTCTTCCACCTCGGCATCGACGCCGCCCGGGAAGCCGAGGACCCGGACGCCCTGTGCCACCTGGCCACCAACCTCGCACGCCAGGAGATCCAGGAACGCAACCCCGCCCAGGCCCTCACCCTGACCGCCATGACGGCCGGCGCCGCCCTCTCCCCCGCCGCGCTCGCCATGGTCGAAGCGGTCAAGGCCCAGGCCTACGCCCTCCAGGGCGACGAAGGCCAGCTGCTGCGCCGCATGAACAACGCGGAGACGCTCTTCAGCAGGTCCACCGACCCGCACAGCGGACCACGGTGGACCTGGTCCATCACTGCGGAGAAGCTGAACAGCGACACCGGCTACGCCCTGTACCTCGCCATGGTCACCACCGGCAGGCACGCCCCGGACCTAGTTCGGACCCTGCGCGAGGCCGAACAGCGCACCGACCCGTCCCGTGCCCGGGTGAAGGCAATGGTCTCCACCCGCCTGGCCAGCGCCCTCTACGCGCAGGGCAAGCGCGAGGAGGCCGACCACTACGCGGCGTCGGCGTCCTCTCTGGCGTCCAGCGTCAGCTCCGCCCGGCTCGACCTGGCCCTTGCCGAGATGCGGACGATGGCGACTGCGGCCTGACGCCTGCCGCGCACCCCTGCCGGTCGTCGACGCACCGGCAGGGGTGCCGGCCGGGCAGCAGGTCGAGGGAGTGCAATGCGTGGACCGCACAGACGCTGCCCCCCACCCCGAGCCGCCGTCCGAGCTGGTACAGATCGGTCTTGATGGTGTTCTCGCTGAGGAATAGCCGCTTGGCGATCCCGTCTACGGTAAGACCGCGAGCGCGCAGCTCGACGATCCACAGCATGCGACCGGTGATCCCCCCCTCAGGCGGCAGGATGCCGGGAATCGGCGCGAGCAGGCCCACACGACAGCCGATGTCCACGGCCTGAATCCGGCCGGCAGCGCCGAGGCCCTGATAGAGGCTGAAGATCCGACGACGTACGCCGACTTCGGAGATCCCGGTGCCGGTGGCGATCTCCGGATTGCTCAGCCCGGTGGCGATCATGGTGAGGACACGGTGCCGCTCGGCGTCCAGGTCGATCCGGTGACCGCAACTCGGGCAGGGCCGGCCGCTGACAACGTGGGGCCCGGTCACGACATCGATCCGAGGGTCGCCCGGGCACCCGTGCGGCAGCCGCACGGGTGCCCGGATGGAAGGCGCCTGAGCCCGTGCAGAAGGTAGACGGCGTGGGCGGCGTTGCGGGCGCCGATCCGGACCTGGAGCAGACGTACCTGCCCGTTGACGGTGTGCCTGCCGATGCCGAGGGCGAGCGCGGCTTCCTCGTGGGTGAGGCCGCGGGTGATGGGCTCGAAGGCGCGCAGCTGGCCGCCGGTGACCCGGGCGGCCGTGAACGGATCGCCCGGGGGCGGGGTTAGCAGGCCGGTACGGCAGGCGATGTCGACTGCCTGGACGGTGGTGGCCGCGCCGAGTTCCCGGTAGGTTGCCCGCGCCAGCCGGCCCACTGTGCCGATGCTCGAACGGAGACGGCCCGCGATCGCCTTGTGGGCGAGGCCTTCGGCCAGCAGCGCGAGCGGCCGGTGGTGCCGGCCGCTGAGGGTGAGCGCCGCACCGCATCGCGGGCAGGGCCGGGCAACCGGCGGCGCGGCAGCGGCCCCGGAAACGGCGCCGAGGGGGCACCGGACGGTGGCCGGCGCCACGGTCATAGACCGCCGGCCAGGCACGCCACCGTGGGCGCCCGCATCCAGCAGGGACACGACGGCCATGGTCTCCTTCTCAGTAGGAACGGGACTCGGCTCCGGGCACCCCGGTACCAGGGCCACCGCCGGTCAGTACGAGCGCACGGTCGCCGGCGTCGAGGTCCAGGCTCACTCGGGAGCCGACACCGGCCGGAAGGCTGGTGCCAGTGGGCGGCCGACGCGCGGGCCCGGGTTCCCCAGAGCCCCGGGAACGCGCGCCGGGCCGCTTTCTCTGCCGCCACCGCGTTGCTCCCCGGGCGGCAGAGGTTCAGGTCAGCCGGTCGCCGTCTCCGCGTAGGCCTTGGCGAGGACCGTGGGGTCGGTGCCGGTGATCTGGGCCATGGTGGGCAGCTGGCCGGGGTGAGTCAGCAGATGCAGGACCAGGTCGTGGCCGCCGAGGTCGTCGAGCGCGGCCACGAAGGCCTCACCGATGTCGTACGGGCCCCGCCGCCCCTCGTGCTGGCCCTGGCCCAGGGTCCACAACAGGCTCGGCTCGGGCTCGCCGTCGATCCGACCGACCACGGCCTGGCCGCAGTATTCGACCATCGCCCTGCGCTGAACCCACTGGGCGTGTCCCTCGAAGACCGGTTGTGAGGCGATCATCTGGTCCTGCGGCAGGCCGGCGGCGAGGGCACGAGCGCCGGAGGCCAAGTGCTCCCAAGGCATGGTCGGCCAGACCAGCAGCTGGCCAAGGTGAGCCAGCTCGTGGGCGAACGCGCCGACCAGGTTGCGGTCGGTGGCCCGAAGGGCCGAGAGGACAGCGGGTATGACGACCAGCTCCACACTGCCGTCCAGGCGATGCGCGACCGCTGCCCTGACGCCCGGCCACGACCTGCCGGCGTTGGTCCCCATGGCAATGCGGCCCGCCTCGACCTGGCCCAGGAGCACGTTGCGCTCGGCGGAGTCCGCGCCGAACTCTTCGGCGGCACGGCGGCCGCCGGCCTCGGCGTGTTCGGCCATCAGGTCGACGAAGCCGTCCGGGTACACCAGGCGCACGGTGATACCGGCGGGCAGGGGCAGGCCGGAGTGGCGTTCGGCAAGGGGCGCGGCGAGGTTGAGGAGGCGGTCGACGCGGTCGCGCACCGTGGTGGTGGCGTCGGCGTCGTTGTGGAAGGTGAAGGTGGGAGTCACGGTGTCCTTCGCTCTGGTGGTGTGGCGCCGGCCGGTGGTCGGCGCCAGGGTCGGTGGCCGGCCGGTACGGGCTCCCGGGCCGGGCTGAGTTCGGCACCGGCGGCCCGCTGCTTGGAGGCGCGCCGGGGAGCGGGTTCGGCACGGGTCCAGTTCCGCTCGGCGGCGGCCAGGGCGTGCAGTCGCATCGCCTGGCCGGCCCCGTAGGTGGCCGTCTCGTTGGCGGCGTCGGCCGCCGGCCGCGCCTGCAACAGTTGCCTGCTGGCGCGCAGCGCCCCACAGACCCGGCGCAGCAACTCCAGTTGTCGGTCGGGGTCCTCGTCGGCCAGTTCGATACCGGCGATGGCGTCGAGCCAGTCCGCGCACGTGCTCAGGAAATCGAGGGCGTCGCGGGCCAGTCCCAGGTGGACACCGACGCGCGCCAGCTCGCCGCAGGCCTCGGCCAGCTGTTCGGTCGACGGCGTGAGGAGTGTGGGGGCGCCCCAGCGGCGCAGGTCCGCGGCGATGCGGCTTCGCGCCTCGTCGGTGGTCAACCGCGGCAGGTGCCCGTCCTCGGGAAGCTCCGGCGCGACCCCGGCCCCCAGGCTTGCCGGTGTGGCCGCCTCGTCGTCCACTCCCACCCGTTCCGTCCCTCTGGCTCGCGTTCCGACTGTTCTGCTGCGTGGTGGCGGGGCCCGGACCCCGACCGTCAGTCCGGGCCCCGCCTGTTGTGCCGGCCGGCAAATCGGCCGCCATGGCCCGCCGCCGCGTCCCCTCCGGGCGCGACGGTCGGCCAGACGCACGTCTCCCCGAAGGAGTCACGGGAGGACGGCGGCGCTCGCGGTGAACGTGGCGTGCCCACGGGGGTGGGGCACGCTGTTTCTCCCGCGGCCCGTCCGCTGTCGGACGGGAACCCCCGGTCCTGGCGGCCGAGTCAGAGCCGCTGATCGACCGCCAGGAGTCACAAGCCGGGCCGGAGCCCGATCACGCCGAACCGGCGGCTCTTCGGCCGGCGGCGAAGAAGCCGGCGACCGCGCTCACCGACCCGGGTCCGGCGGTCATAGCGGTCACGGCGGCGCCGCTGTCCGCGGGGTCCGTGGCGAAGTGGGCGTACTCGGCGGCCACAGCGCCAAGCACCGTCCGGATGTCCATGAGGCGACCGATGCCGTCGGGCTCGACCACCCAGACCGGCGCCCTGCGCTGCTCCACGGCCCGGACGGGCGGCGGGCACAGCAGCGCCCCGTCCCTGAGCAGCCGTACCCCGGGCTGGTCGACGAGCATCGTGGTCGGCGCGACGAGGAACTCGACCGTGCCGCGGCCGACGCTGTGCAGCACGGGTCCGATCGGATCCAGCCGCTGCACTGCCCGTATCCCGAGCGTGGCACTCACCTGCAGGGCCGCGAGGTGTTTCAGGGGGATCTCGGCCAGGTCGCCGGAGTGCCAGGTGTCCAGGCAAGCGACCGCGTCGCGGTGGAAGCCGGCGAGCCAGCGCAGCCCGGCGAGGTTGGCGGGCGGGATGGCGGACGGAACTTCGTGCTGTCGCGTGCTCTTCACGGGGAACTCCTCAGCGAATCGTCCGCGGCGAGAAGAACCCTCGCCCACACCTTCTTGGCCGTGGGGGTCGCCGCCACGTCCATGTCGTCCGCGAGCTCGCGGACGAGGATCAGTCCGCGGCCGCTCTCCCCACGGGGGACAGAGAGCCTCGGCAACGACAGGTCCGGGCGCGCATCCAGGACCTCGATCCGGCAGTCGCCATCGATCTCCTGGAGCCGCAGATCGACCGTGTCGCCCGGCCGGCTCGCGTGCCGGATGGCGTTCGTCACCAGCTCCGAGCAGATGGTGACAAGGTCGTCCGCTCGCTCGCCTTCCCATCCCCACTCGGTGAGCACCGAGCGCACGGCTCGGCGCGCCATGGCAACCATCGTCTGCGTCGCCTCGAGGGTGGTCCCCCACTGGCGGAGACCTGATCTCGGCTGCTTGACGGCCACCATGTGCATCGCTCCCGTCATCAGGAGCGTCTGCGCGCCCCGTTCTTGGTCCGCTTGCGGGGATCAACAGTGGACTGGTTATCGGGACATAACCACCGCCTAGGCAGGGACATATGGCCCTCGTTCAGGTGACACGACGGACAGAGTGCGGACAGTTCGCCAGCACTTCTCCATGGCCTCTGTGATCAGCGGCCCAGTGGTGGTAGGCAAGGGGACGAAGGTAGTTCGCAGCTGGGGCGGCGGCCCCGAAGGGACCGCGATGAGCACACTGTTCGATGTCTTGGTCTCTCAGGCGAGGATGGACTTCCGTAGCTTCCTCGCCGAGTACAAGCAGGTCGCGAGGGCTCTCTACCAGGAGAGCAGCGATCTCGCCTTCAGGAACGCCACTCTGACGGAGAAGAGCTTCGGGCGGTGGCGTGCGGGCGATGTATCCCGGCCCCATCACCCGACTCCCGCGATCCTCAAGCGCATGTTCGACATGCCCGCGCACGAACTCCTCGCGCCCTGCACCGACGAGCAGGTCCGAGCGCTGCAAGCAGCGCCGGCTCCTGTGCTCGATGAAAGAGAACTCGCCATGACCGCACGAGACGCCCGGGCCCACGCGGCCGACGCGGCCTCACAGTTGCTGCCCGACCTCAGCCTCGACCAACTCGAGGACGACCTGGTGCGCCTGGTCCGGGCCACGAGTCTCACACCACCCCACGTGATCTTCATGCAGGCGAAAGAGCTTCTCGGTCTCGCGACAGTGATGTTGGACCGTACTCAGGTGTTGTCGCAGCGGGGGCGCCTGTTCCTCGTCGCCGGCCAGGCATCAGCACTGCTGGCCGCATGCGCGTTCGACCTCGGTTCCATGCCGAACGCCTTCGAGCTGACGCGGGCAGCCGCCCTGTACGGCCAGGTCGCCGAACACGGGCCGCTTCAGGCCTATGCCCACGGCTACCTGGCCGTGCTGTACTACTGGAACGGCAACCCCGCCCAGGCTGTCCGCCAGATCGAGCAGGCGCAGTCCTTCCCCGGCGTCGGTGCCACCGGTACGGCACGGCTCTCCGCGATCGCGGCGCGCGCCTACGCGCACCTCGGCCGCGCCGAGGAGGCCCACCAGGCGATAGAACGCAGCGTGGCCGACCGCGGTCCCGCCGTGGACGATCTTCACGACAAGGTGGGCGGCGAGTTCGACTTCAGCGTGGAACGGGTCGCGATGAGCAACAGCTCCAGCCTCCTGCTGCTGCGGGACGGCGCCGGGGCCGAGGCCTCGGCCCGGCGGTCGTTGGAACTGATCGCGGCTCGTTCCGCAGGCTCCAGCCCGCTGGTCGTGGCTCCCCAGGCCGGCGCAGATCTGGCCACCGCCTTGTTGATGCGCAACGACCTGGACGGTGCCGCTGACGTTCTCCGCCCCGTCTTCAGCCTTTCCCGGGAGTGGCGCGGGGCAGGCCTCACCGTCCGTGTGAACGCGATCCGGGCCGAACTGGCGTCGCCGACCTTCCGCAGCGCGCAGCTGGCTCGGGACCTCGCGGAACAGATCGACGACTTCACGGTGGTCGCTGCACCGCAGATCCTCGGGCCCGGCCCGGTGCGGCTCGCCGTCGACCCACGGACCGCCTAGCGGATGCTCTCCAGGATGGCGTTCTCCTTGGCCGGGTCGATGCCGTGCCTGTCCCAACGCCGATGAGGTACAGGCAGGTTGCCCTGGCTCAACCAGGACCACGTGTCGGCGACGGTCTCCACGAGCGGCCGGCCGCGGAAGCCGGCCGCGACCGCCGTTGACGAGTCGATGACCGAGACGCCGGGGTGGGTCCACCACAGCGGGAGTTCCGTCCACTGGCGCAGGCCGCTGCGAAGCAAGACCTCGTCCTTGACCCACACCAGCTCTCCGGAGCTGCCGGTCACGTCCAAGCACGCCTGCAGGAAGCCGCCCATCGTCTCCTGGCCGGTCGGTGCGGCGATGTTGTGGACCTGGTGACCGACGCGCAGGGCCTGGTCGAGCGCGAACGCTGCGACGTCCCGGACATCCACCGGCTGGATGCTCCTCGCGGGATCCCCGGGCGCGAGGATTCGGCCGCCGTGTTCGGCCCGTCGCAACCACCACGGCAGCCGCCCCACGTACTCCCCCGGTCCGAGGATCACGCTGGGCCGCAGAAGGCTCGTGCGACTGAGGCCGAACGTCTCGATCACCGCACGCTCGGTGCCGGCCTTCCGCCGCCCGTAGTAAGGATTGACGCCCGACGCTCCCTCCGGCGGCTGGCCGTATTCCGGGCCGGCGTCAGCCGGAGCCTCCCACACCGGCGAGTCGGTAATCAGCGGCTCGGTGGGCCACCCCTCGTACACCGCCACCGTGGACACGTACACGTACCGGCCGGCGACCGGTTCCAGGGCGCGGGCGCCGGCGAGTACTGCTCGCGGGTAGAGCGCAGAGGCAGAGGTATCGATCACCGCGTCCCACGGGCCGTGCGCTGCCAGTCGCGCGAGGTCTTCAGGTCGCTCTCGATCGCCGTGCACAGCGCTCGCGCCGGGAACGGGACTTCCAGACTGCCCGCGCGTGAACGTCGTCACCTCCCAGCCTCGCGTCAGGGCATCACTCACGACTGCCGGGCCCAGGAACCAGCCTCCGCCCAGTACAAGGATCCTCATGCGGGCGATCCTGCCAGTCCGGCGCCGCCGCGCCCAGCAAAGCCTTGAGCTCGCTACCGCGCTACCACTCCCACAAGAGATCGAGGTAACAATCCAAGGCCAGCTGGAGCCGGGCCTCGCGGCCGTTTCACCAAACCGCTCGAATCGCCGTGATCGCGGAGGCGCCTACCCGAATGCTGCTCTCGATGATCGACTGGCAAGGCAAGGTGATCCGCAGCAGCTCGGCACCGCCTCCGGCCACCCGTAGAGTCTGACCATTGCTTGCCTCTGCCTGAAATCCCAAGGCAGTGCTCACGCCGCATTCAGGACCGCGAGGCCGAAGTCTTCGAAGCCGGCTGGCTCGCGGTGCGTTGCTTCGAGCAGGAGGTCGGGCCTGAGAGACATCAGCTCCTGACCGAGGAGACGAGTCTTGTCTGGAAGGCTCTGCGAGCGAGGACCCGGCAGGGCGCATCCACTCCCTCAGCCGGATCCCGACCGGCTACTGCCCGAACAGCTACTGACTTCGGCTTTTCAGGGTGGTAGGTCGAGGGAGAGGCCGGTTCCGGTGAGGAAGCCGTCGAGGACGTCGGGGCGGTACTGGAGGCGTTTGAGTCGGTTGCGGACGAGGGTTGCGCGCCGGTCGAGGGCGACGCTGGCGAGGTTCGCGAGGCTGTGCTTGACTGCTCGCACTCGGCCAGGGCCGTGTGCATCCGCGCGGAACATCCGGCGACATGGACCGCCGAGAGTGCTCCCGGTGGGCCCGTGTGTAGCCCCAGGGCTACACACGGGCCCACCGGCGCAGAGTGGGTCCAACGTGCGGCGGGCGGGGTTCGGACCGGCACAGCCGAAGCGGGGGCTCTACAGGCCTTGGGCTCTACAGCGCCCAGCTCGCCCTTGGCGGAGGCCCTGGCCGCGGCCCGGGTCGGTGCCCGCACGCTCGTTGCGAGCCGTCAGAGGAGCGTGTAGACGCCGGCGTCTACACGCGGCTCGCCCTCAGTGCCCTCCCCGATGGGCGGGCTCTTGGTGGGGGCCGGGGGGAACGGTGCTGGCACGTCGGCCAGAGGCTGCCCGGTAGGCGACGCCTTGAAGTTCCGGAGGGCGCGGTCCAAGCCCGCAACTTCCCTCGAAACGACAAGTTTTGGTGTTTTCAAGACCTCGGACACCAGCTCGATGTTCTCGTCGATACACCCCTCGGTGGGCTTGTCGGGGATCTTCCACTTGTCGTCGGCCGGGTAGAACTCAGAGTTGGCGCCACTGTCCACGAGCGCGACGGGGCCGATCTTGAGCTGTTGGCCGCCGTCGTGCTCAAGGACGACGTCGACCACGCCCAGCCACGGCGACTTGCCAAAGGGGATAGTCGGCACTCCCACCGTGAGCATGAGGCGGTCGTGCTTGTTAGCGGTCACCTCGTAGCTGATCTCCTTCGTGAGCGTGAAGGGCTTCGCCGGCGGTACCGGCTGCTGACCATCGGGGATCTTGAACTGGTAGTTCACCGAAACGGCCAGCGGGCCGCCGACAGCAGCGCACGATCTCAGGGACTGGAGGCGGTTGAAAGTAATGCTGGCCTTCGTGACCAACGAGGTGCCGTTGGCGATGTTCCCCAGCGTGATGTCGATGTGGGGACCGCGAAGAGCCACCTTCGTTCGCGCTGCGTTCTGGACAGAGGCGTCGTATTCCTCGCCGTCGATGCCTCCCTCGATGTAGGCCGAGACCTGCGACACTGCGAGGTTGGACTTCAGGTCCGGACCGCTCCGAGCCAGGTCGTTCGAGGTCTTCGACTCCCGCTCGATCCGGAAGACGACGAAGCCCACAGTTACCGCGGCAGCCAGGCCCAGGGCGATACCGGTCCTGACGAACCGGTTGTGCTTCGCCCGGCGTTCGGCTTCCTCAGGTGAATCCAGAACAATGTCGCCGTTCTGGGTGACGTTCTGTGTGGCGTTGCCGTAGGCGTTGTTGGCCTGAGAGCTCGGCTTGTCGGGGCTGCCCACTACTGGATCCGGGACTTGTTGCCGAACACGATGTCGCCGGCCTGGGTGATGTTCTGCGTGGCGTTGCCGTAGGCGTTGTTGGTCTGGACGAAGGACTTCTGCGCCGCGGGGACGGCGGCGCGGACCTCCTCAACCAGAGACCGGAGGTCGTCCTCGAGCTCCGGGTTCTCCTCCAGGAGCTCGGCCAGCTTCTCTGTCCACCGGTTCTGGAGGGACGTCCGGACGCGTTCTTGCTGCGGTTCGGCCGCCTGGTCGAGCTCCAGCAGGATGCGATCGAGCTGCACCGAAACGCGCTGCTCGTCCCGGTCGTCGCCTCGGCCGAGCAGTCGGGCGACCCTGCCCTTGGTACCCTGCCAGATGTCCGTTGCCGCCGCGCTGACGACGGCGGTTCCGCCCGCCGCTGCCAGCTCCATGAGTGCGTCCGTCAACACCGCTGATCTCCCACTCCGTTGAGGGATGCGCGAGCCAATCCAGCCCGCCGTGCAAACAAAGTAATGCATGGTCAGATCCGGAGGAGTGGACGCCCAAAAGCAGACCTGGCGGCGTGCGCGCAGGGCGGCTGATCCGGGTGAAAGGGTGAGGCCCACAGGCTGGCCTTCGTGCGCGTAGTCGTGCCGCTGGCGGACCGCTCGTGCGCGCAGGGAGTGCCGCGCTCCGGACCTGGCTATGCTGGTCGGAAGCGCCGCTGGCGATAGGCCGGGCCACACTCCACGTACAGCCTGGAGACGGCCCATGGACCCGTTCGAGCCCCCCGAGAACTCTTCCGCGCTGACCGACGACGGGCTCGGCGCGCTCCTGGACGCGGCGACCGCCCTCGATGCCCGCTCCGCTCGCAGCAACATCATCACCACCGACCTGGGCGAGCTGCGGGCCCTCGCGGCGGGCGTCGCCAACATCCAGGCCGAGCAGGCCAACCGCATGGAGGCGGCGCAACAGGCCGCCGCCGAGATCGACGCCCTCGCGGCGCAGGTGCGCGGCGAGTCCCGAAGGAGCCCGTCGTCGACCCGGAGCCGGTCGTGGAGCCGGAGGCCAAGGCGACCGCCTCCGACGAGCCCGAGCCCGAGCCGGATGTCACCGCGGTGGTGGCGCCGCCCCGCCCGACGCTGGACCTCGGCGCGGACAGGACCCGGCAGCGACGCGTCCTCCCTTACTGACTTCGGCGCTTCGGGGTGATTGGCCTGTTCGCGTAGCTGACTGACCGTCATTTTGACACTATGCCGTAGGTATGCGCTATGCGGATGGGGGCAGGCTGACGGCGAAAGGTCGGCAGCGCCGCGAGGCGGTGCGGCTGGAGGCCGCCGGGTTGTTCGCCGAGGGGCTGGGGCCGCCGGAGGTCGCTTGCAGGCTGCGGGTGAGCTCGAAGTCGGCCTACCAGTGGCACCAGGCGTGGGCAGAGGGCGGGGCGGCGGCCCTGGCCTCACGAGGTGCGAGCGGCCAGCGTTGCAAGCTGTCCGCGCGCTGCCAGGAGAAGCTTGCCGTCTACCTCGACCAGGGGCCGGCTGCCCACGGCTGGGACGAGGACCAGGTCTAGACCGGCGCGCGAGTGGCGACGCTGATCGGTCGGAAGTTCCACGTGTCGTACAACGTCTCGGGCGCCACCCGCCTGATGCATCGGCTCGACTTCAGCCCGCAGGTCCCGGCACGGCGGGCCGCCGAGCGCGACGAGCGGGCCGTGACCGCGTGGAAGGAGTCTCAATGACCGAGTCAAGCCGTCTGCGCAACTGGTTCGGGGGTGAAGATCCGGTTGTCGCGCAGGAGGGCCCACAGCACGCTGACCCGGCGGCGGGCCAGGGCGATGACGGCTTGGACGTGCTTGCAGCCCTCGGCCCGCTTCTTGAGGTAATAGTCCCGGTTGGGGCCGTCCTTGATGATGCTGGTCTGCGCGGACAGGTAGAACACCCGTCGCAGGCGGCGGCTGTAGTGTTTAGGCCGGTGTAGGTTGCCGGTCCGCCGCCCGGAGTCACGGGGGACGGGCACGAGCCCGGCCGCCGAGGCCAGATGGCCGGCGTCCGCGTAGGCCGTCAGGTCGCCGGCCGCGACGACGAGCTCGGCGCCGAGTATGGGCCCGATGCCGGGCAGGGACTCGATGATCTCGGCCTGCGGGTGGGCGTGGAAGGTGTCGCGGATCTGCTTGTCGATCCGCTTGAGCCGGTCGTCCAGGGCCAGGATCTGCGTGGCCAGGTCGGCGACGAGTGCGGCCGCGACGTCCTCGCCGGGCAGTACGGTGTGCTGGGCGTCGGCGGCCTCCAGTGCGGTGGCCGCCACGGCGTCGGCACCGCGGGCGCCGCGGTTGGCCAGCCAGGCCGTGAGGCGTGCCCGGCCGCGGCGGCGGAGCGCGGCGGGGGCCTGGTAGCCGGTCAGTAGGACCAGGGCGCCCTTGTGCGCGGAGTAGTCGAATGCCCGCTCCAGAGCGGGGAAGATGCCGGTCAGCACATCGCGGAGCCGGTTGATCATCCGCACCCGGTCGGCGACCAGGTCTGAGCGGTGGGCGGTCAGCAGGGCGAGGTCGGCGGCGAGCTGGGCGGGCACCTCGATGGTGGTGAAGTCCCTGCGCTGGCGGGCGGTTTCGGCGATGACGTAGGCGTCGCGGGCATCGGTCTTCGCCTCGCCCCGGTAGGCGCCAGCCATGCGGTTGACGGTGCGTCCGGGCACGTAGACGGCCCGCTGGCCGTGGGCCGCGAGCAGCGCCAGCAGCAGCGCGGACGACGTCCCGGAGATGTCCACCGCCCAGTGGACCTGATCGGCCAGGGCGAGGATCTCGCCGAGCGCGGTCAGGATCGCGGTCTCGTCGTTGTCGAACTTCTTCGACCACAGCGTGGCGCCGCCCTCGTCGACCACGGCTGCCCAGTGGTGGCCCTTGCCTGCGTCAACACCGGCCCAGACATAGGCCCTTCGCTCGCTCACACACTCCTCCTCGAAGGCACCGGCATCCCGTTGGCCCGAGGAACACCCCGCTGTCATCTCCGTAATCAGCGACCGCACGAGGCGCGCACATCTCAATCAGCAGCCAGGGCGCCCCGAAGAGCCGGGCGGCCACTCCTTCCAAGCCACTGAGGACAAGGCGACCTGAGCCACACCCGGCCCTCCCGGGCCGGACAACACCTTACGGAGGTGACCTGGGCGGAGGTAAAAGCACCAGGGCGGCCTGTGACGGCTGGATCTGCTTCGAGGACGAAGCCGGGTTCACCCGCAGGCCGCCCAAGGGACGCACGTGGGGCCGGCGCGGCATCACCCCGGTCGTGAAGGTCTGCGGCCGGGCTCCGGACGGGTCTCGGCCGCCGGACTGCTCGCGATGCGCCCGGGCTCTCGGACCCGGCTGTGCCACCGGCTGCGGCGCCATACCGGGCGCAGGGGCGAACGCCGCAGCCTGTCCGAGCGCGACTACATCGGTCTGATCGACGGAATCCACCAGCTGGTCGGGGCGCCGATCGTGCTGGTCTGGGACCGGCTCAACACTCACGTCTCCCATACCATGCGCGACTTGATCAGCGCGCGGGTCTGGCTGACGGTGTTCATCCTGCCTGCCCACTCACCCGAGCTGAACGCGGTCGAGTACCTGTGGGCCCATGTCAAGCACAGCCTCGCGAACCTCGCCAGCGTCGCCCTCGACCGGCTCGCAACCCTCGTCCGCAACCGACTCAAACGCCTCCAGTACCGCCCCGACGTCCTCGACGGCTTCCTCACCGGAACCGGCCTCTCCCTCGACCGCCCACCCTGAAAAGCCGAAGTCAGTAGCTACGCCGATCGCATCTGACGACCCATCAGCTCAGGTCAGCAAAAGTCAGCATCAGTCCGAGTTCACCCTCACAGATGCGCGCATATCTGAGAACTCAGCGCACGGCGCGACGGACCCGCGCCGGCGCTGTGAGGAGGTACGGCCGAGCCCGCCACGCTCGGGGCAGCACCCTGCGCCGACCCCTTTACTCACACCATTCGCCCCGATATCATCTACTTTCCGGATGGTCGACATGGCTCTGCGTGTGCGGTCAGGACGGCAGGGTGATCGACTGGGCGTGGTGGAACACGTTCTTCTCGTCCCAGGTCTTCTTGGCCCGCTGCAGTCGGCTGTAGTTCTGCTTGTAGTACAGCCGCTGGTAAGCCGGGTTCGCCTGGCCGACCACGCCAAGGTCGGTGTCGGGGTAGTTCACATAGGCGCCGTCGGTGTCGGTGTCGATCTCGGGGATGCCGCCGGTCGCCTTGTACACCGCCCGGTAGAGGCCGCGCAGGTAGTCGAGATGAGCGGTGTCCTGGGCGGGGTCGGTCCAGTAGGTCTGGTACTGGAGCTTCATGATCGAGTCACGCTGGGGGATGGCGTCCTCGGTGGGCCTTCGCTCGTTGATCCTGCAGCCGTACGAATCGACCTGGACCAGCGTCTGCGTGAGGTCGACGCCCTGGACGTCCTTGGTCAGCCATTCCCAGAAGCTGTCGACCTGTGCGGGGGTGAACGCCCTGCGGTGGTAGGCCGACTTGTACTTGCCCCGCTGGTTGTCCCCCGAGGGGTTGAGCGTCATGGTGGCCTGGAACCACGGCACCTGGCGGCTCTTGTCCGGATAGGGAAGGAACAGCCCGCCGGCGCTGTAGGTCTGGACGGCCGCCTTGGTTTTCATCCCGGCCTCCATCGCGGCCAGGAATTGCTCCAGCGGCCCGGGATCGTCCTCGTCCCACTGGCTGAGCAGGACGACGTTTCCGTTCGTCCGATGGGTGAGTTTGAGGATGGCGAACAACCCCCGGTAGACCGATTCGCCCGTTCCGCTGTGCTCGGCGAAGAAGGCGGCGAAGTTGTTCACCAGCCGGTGGAAGTCCGCCGGCTGCTTGACCAGCTCGTCCCACGGCCAGGCGACACTGCTCAGCCAGACCCTCAGCGGTGGCTTCGGGAGCTCGTGGTGGAAGTGGTAGCGCAGCACCACGCCGAAGTTCCCCCCGCCACCGCCGGTGTGCGCCCAGAAGAGGTCCTTCTCGGCCGAGCCCTTCGAGTCGTCGCGGTGCGCCCTGGTCACCTCCACCTTGCCGCCGCGGACGGTGACCACGTCGACCTGGACCAGATGGTCGACGGTCAGCCCGTGCCGCCGGGAGAGCAGCCCGTACCCGCCGCCGCAGATGTGCCCGCCGGCCCCCACCGAGTAGCACGAGCCGGCCGGCAGCGTGACTCCGTACTTGCGGAAGAGCGTGGTGTAGACGTCCCAGTTGGTGGCGCCGCCCTCCACGCAGTACGTGGACGCGCCGTACTTGTCCGTCGCCGCGCGGACACCGCGCAGGGTGCTGAGGTCGAGGATGACGCCGTTGTCGTTGTCGACGAAGCCCTCGTAACAGTGCCCGCCGCCCCGGATCGTCGGCCGCAACCCCTTGTCGAGCGCCGTCTTCACGGCCGCCACGGCGTCGGCATCGTCGCCCACCAGCCGGATGTAGGCCGGTGTGCTGCTCCACCGCTGATTGAATCCCTGACTGAGCGTCTGGTACCGCGGGTCGTCGGGGAGCACCGACTGCCCCTCGGGCACCTCGGCGGACTCGGCGGCTGCCGGGCCGGCGCCGGCCGCCAGGCCGAGGGAAGCGGCGGACGCCCCGGCGGCGGCCATTCCCGCGGTACCCAGAAATCCACGCCGGGAGAATTCTTGACGCATGGCAGGACCCACTTTCTCGACTCTGAGAAGCTGGCAGCCGCACGCTAGCACGTACGTTTGGCCCTGTGAATCCATATACGAATTAGTGTGACTGTACGCCACTTTCCTGGAATGCCTCGTTCCCTGCGGGGCGACCGCATTGTCAGTGGCATCGGTTAATGTCCCGTCACCTTCTCGGAATCACCGCCGAGCGAGGTCGAACACCGGGAACGGGAGAGCGCCGTGCGAAACCAGACGTCCGGCCCCATGGGCCGCACACCGGAGCCACCGGCCGCCCCACTCCCACTCGCGCTACTCGGCGATCGGCCTGGAGAGGTCGTCCTCGGCGAGCACCCGGTAGACGGCGTTCAGGGTGGGCGGGCCGACCAGGTCCTTGATCCGCTCGAAGCGGCGCTCCTCGACGGGGGCGAGCCGTTCCATCCACTCCTGGATGGACTCGGGCCCGTGGTCGCCCTCGATGATCGCGATGGTGACGATCTTCTGCGGGTCCTCCACATCGGCGGCGGTGATCACCCGGGTCCGCGGGTCACCCGGGACGATCTCGTCCGGGATCCAGCTCTTGCGGAACTCCCCGTAGTCGACCCCGTCGTTGAGCCTGCGCACCATGACACTGACGAGCTGCATGACGTCCTCCCTGAACTTTTTCTTGCGGTGCAAGAAGCCGATGTCCGCTATTGTTTTCTTGCACCGCAAGACATGTCAAGTCCCAGCACGGAGGAGCACATTGATGGCGAGTGGACGCGGGCGCCCGAGGACGGGGCTGACCAGGGAGAAGGTCATCGACGCAGCCCTGGCCTTCGTCGACGAGCACGGGCTCGCCGCCCTCTCCAACCGCAAGCTCGGCGCGGCGCTCGGCGTCGAGGGCATGACGCTCTACTACTACGTGCCGAGCAAGGCCGCCCTGCTCGACGGCATGGTGGAGCGTCTGCTGGAGCTGTCCGCCGGCGACCTCTTCACCGACCCCACCGGGCGCCCGTGGACGACGGTGGTGGGCGACTTCGCCGCCGCCCTGCGCCGGATCCTGCTCGACCACCCGGCGATGCTCACCGTCCTGGCCACCCGCCCGGCCGCCACTCCGGCGGCGCTGCGCCTGCTGGAACGCGGCGTCGGCGCGCTGCGCGCCGACCGGGTTCCGCTCGCGGACGCCCTGGACGTCCTCAACGCCGTGGTGTCGTTCACGCTCGGCCACACCCTCGCGGAAGTCGGCGAGACGCCTCACCACGAAGGGACGGAGCCCGATCCGGAGCAGTTCCGCTCACTGGACCCGGCGGTATTCCCGCAGTTGGCCGAAGCCTTCGGCACCGGCGCCGGCCTGGACTCGGAGCAGCGCTTCCACCGCACGCTGCGCATCCTGCTCGCGGGGTTCGCCGCCGAGATCGACGAAGGCGCCGGGGCCGGCGATGAGGGGAGGCCGCAAGGCTAGGGCAATTTCTTTCGCATCAGCAGAGGTGATCACCGTGCGATGGGCGGTCCGGGGTCTGATCACCGGCACGCGGGACCGTACCTCGCATGGCATCGGAGGCGGGCGAGGTCGACGCGCCATTCGCCCGCGGGCCGAGCCGACGGTCCGCCAGGCGGGACTCTCGTTCATCCCGCGCGCCCGGCACCGGCGGCCCGGATCGGCCTCCCGAACCGCCCGTCCGACAGCGACTCGGCCCCACGCCGCTGGTGCTCGTCCACCACGGCGTGTGCGACCGACCGGCGCCACACGGGTCAGGCCTCCGCGCCACCCGAGACGCCCAGGCCATCCGAGCTCTCCGGCCCGCGCAGGGCCGCCACGACCAGGCCCTGGATCTCGTCCGCCCGCAGGGTCCCGCCGCCGACCAGCCGGTCGAAGACCAGGCCGTCCACACAGGCCAGCAGTGTGAGGGTGCGTGCCGCCGGGTCCGCGACGCCCTGGGCTGCGATGAAGGTGCGGACGGCCGCGTGGCCCGCGTTCTCGCGCGGGACGAGAATCTCGCGCAGCTCGGGATCACGCACGCTCTCCACCGCACAGGCGTAGCGCGCGAGCGAGCGCCGCCGCCCCTCCCCCGTCAGCCGGCGCTCGGCCAGCAGGGCGATGCCCTCGGCCAGCTCGGTGGCCGAACGCGGCGCCGGCACCTGCTCGCCCATCGCCTGGAGCTCGCCCTGGTCCAGCTCGACCAGGCGCCGGACCAGGGCGGTGAGCAACGCCTGCCTGGTCCGCAGGTACGCCGAGGTGGTGCCGACCGCCAGGCCGGCCGCCGCGTCCACCGCCCGATGGGTCAGCCCGCGCATGCCCGCGTCGGCGAGGACGCCGATGGCCGCGTCCGCCAGCAGGGTCCGCCGGTCGGCCCCTCGCGTCGCCGAACCGTGCATTGCCGAGCCCTGCATTGCCGAACCACGCGTTGCCGCCCCGCGCGCCGTGTGCCCGGCCGGGCCGCGTTCATGCGGCCCACGCCCGTCCGGCTGCTTCTGCCCGTCTGCCTCAGCTTCCTGCATCCCCCCTTTCTACACCCGTAGTAAGTGCGAGTACTCTCCCTCTACAGTTGTAGAAGGTCACGCGAACGACAGGGGAAGGACCGGGCATGAGCAGCAACAGCGCGGTAGTGGTCGGGGGCGGCATCGGAGGGCTGGCAGCCGCGATCGGGCTCCGGCTCGCCGGGTGGGACGTCACGGTGGTCGAGCGGGCAACGGTGCTGGACGACGCGGGCGCCGGGATCTCGCTGGCCGCCAACGGCCTGCGGGCGCTCACCGCCCTCGGCGTCGGCGAGGCGGTGGAAGCGGCCTCGCGCCGCCAGTACACCGGTGGCACCCGCACTCCGAGCGGCCGCCGGCTGGCCCGGATGGACGGCACGGCGCTGGAGCGCGAGCTGGGCGCGCCGATCATCGGTATCCCGCGCGCCGCGCTGCACCGGATCCTGCGGGAGGCGCTGCCAGCCGAGTCGCTGGTGATCGGCGCGGAGGTGACGGCGGTCGAGGCGGCCAAGGCGGCGGTGGGCGCCACCCGGCCCCCGCGGATCCGGGCCGAGTACGGCGGCACCGCGCTCGACGCCGACCTGGTGGTCGCGGCCGACGGGATCGGCAGCCGACTGCGCCGCCGGCTCTTCCCCGACCACCCCGGCCCGGTCTACAGCGGCTCGACGGTGCTGCGGGCGATCACCGAGCGGCCGGTCGAGGGGACGACCGGCGACCCGATCGCCGACTTCGAGCTGACCTGGGGCCACGGCGCGGAGTTCGGACACATCGCCTTCCCCGACGGCCGGGCCGAATGGCACGCGGTGCTCAACGCCCCGGCCGGTGTGCGCTACCCGGACCCGCTGGCCGAGGTCCGCCGTCGCTTCGCCGGCTGGCACGAGCCGATCCCCGCGCTGCTGGCCGCGACCCGCCCGGAGGCCGTCCTGCATCACGACGTCAACGAGCTGGTGACGCCGCTCCCCTCGTTCACGGCGGGCCGGGTCGCACTGCTCGGCGACGCGGCCCACGCCATGACCCCCCACTTGGGGCAGGGCGCCTGCCAGGCCCTGGAGGACGCGGTGACCCTGGCTGCCGCGATCGGCTCGGAGCCCGGCGTCGAGGCGGCCCTCGCCCGGTACGACGCCGAGCGGCGCGCGCGGAGCCAGGCGGTCGCCCGCGATGCGCGGCGCGCCGGCCGGATGGGACAGCAGCTCGCCCACCCGTTGGCCGTCGCCGCCCGCAACGCGGCGATCCGCCTGACCCCGCCCGGTGCGATGGTGCGCACCGCACTGCGTCACGCCGACTGGACGCCGCCACAGATCACCGCCGCAACCACCCGGGCCTGACCCGGACCCGCCCCGCATCCCGCACCCCACACCGCGCGGCAGGCCCGGCTCCAGGGGCCGCCGCGGGGCCGCGGTGGGGCCATGACGGGCACGCCGCCGGACCCGCAGCCGCGTCCAGCACTCTCCAGCGCGGCGTCCGCCACCCGAAGGGAGCACCTTTCGGTGTGGCGTGGGTCACGGCCCGAAAAAAAGGCTGACGGTCCGTCAAGCTGACTGACAGCTCGTCACAATCGACTCACAGAAGCTCAGTTATTCACTGACTTACGGTCAGATTCGGCCAGTTGGGCGCAAGTTGGGTGGAGTGTCGGGCAGTACACCGTTCATCACCCCGGGCTACCATCGGTCGGGTTGTCCGCTCCGGCCCCGGAGTGGGGTCACCCGATCAGGCGTGTGCTCCCACCGCCCCCAAGGGCCGAGCGCCGGTCGGGACAGGGGCGAGGACGAGGAGCGCACGGGCTGCCATGACAGCTGAACCGAGCCACATCGAGCACGCCCTGCACGCCCCGCACGCCCCGCACACCCCACAGGCCCCCGCCCCCGGCGTGACGGCCGCCCCCGAGAAGGCCCAGCAGACCCCGCAGGCCCCGCCAACCTCCCAGACCCTGCAGACCTCGCACACCCCGCAGGCCCTCACCCCGGCCCTCTTCCCCGGACGCCCGGCCCCCGCGCCGCGTACCCTGGTCGACCTCCTGGACGCCACCGTCCGCGCCCACCCCAACGAACCGGCCCTGGACGACGGCCGGACCGTGCTCAGCTACCGGGCGCTCGCCGCCGAGGTCGAGCAGCTGCGCCGCCGGCTGGCCGCCGCCGGGATCGGCACGGGCGACCGCGTCGGCATCCGCGTCCCCTCCGGCACGAACGACCTCTACGTCTCGATCCTCGCCGTGCTCACCGCCGGGGCCGCCTACGTCCCGGTCGACGCCGAGGACCCGGACGAGCGCGCGCAGCTGGTCTTCGAGGAGGCGGCCGTCGCCGCCGTGCTCGGCGCGGAGCGCGCCCTGACCCTCACCGGCGGACCGCAGGAGGCTGCCACCCCGGCCCGGCCCACCCCGGCCCATTCGACCCCCGCCCGCCCCACCCCGGCCGACGACGCCTGGATCATCTTCACCTCGGGCTCCACCGGCCGCCCCAAGGGCGTCGCCGTCACCCACCGCAACGCGGCCGCCTTCATCGACGCCGAGGCCGCGCTCTTCCTCCAGGACGAGCCGATCGGCCCGGGAGACCGCGTGATGGCCGGGCTCTCCGTCGCCTTCGACGCCTCCTGCGAGGAGATGTGGCTGGCCTGGCGTTACGGCGCCTGCCTGGTGCCCGTCCCGCGCTCACAGGTCCGCAGCGGCGCCGACCTCGGGCCGTGGCTGGCCGAGCAGGAGATCACCGTGGTCTCCACCGTCCCCACTCTGGCCGCCCTCTGGCCGGCCGAGGCCCTGAACGAGGTCCGGCTGCTGATCTTCGGCGGCGAGGCCTGCCCGCCGGAGCTGGTGCAGCGGCTGGTCACCGAGGGCCGCGAGGTCTGGAACACCTACGGGCCCACCGAGGCGACCGTGGTGGCCTGCGCAGCGCTGCTGACCGGGGACGGCCCGGTCCGGATCGGCCTGCCGCTGGACGGCTGGGACCTCGCCGTGGTGGACGAGGCCGGCGAGCCGGTCGCGACGGGCGGCACCGGCCAGCTGGTGATCGGCGGTGTCGGCCTGGCCCGCTACCTGGACCCGGCCAAGGACGCCGAGAAGTACGCGCCGCTGCCCTCGCTCGGCTGGGAGCGCGCCTACCGCAGTGGCGACCTCGTCCAGGCCGACCCGGCCGGCCTGCTCTTCCTCGGCCGCGCCGACGAGCAGATCAAGCTCGGCGGCCGCCGGATCGAACTCGGTGAGGTCGACGCCGCCCTCCAGGCCCTGCCGGGCGTGGCCGGGGCGGCCGCCGCCGTCCGCACCGCGCGCGGCGGGAACCAGCTGCTGGTCGGCTACCTGGTGACCAAGGACGGCTGGGACCGCGAGCAGGCCGTCGAACGGCTCCGCGCCGAGCTGCCCGCCGCCCTGGTGCCGCTGCTCGCGCCGGTCGAGTCACTGCCCACCCGCACGTCCGGCAAGGTCGACCGCAACGCGCTGCCCTGGCCGCTGCCCGGCCTGGAGACGGCCGGGCCCACCGAGCAGCTCTACGGCACCGAGGCCTGGCTGGCCGAACAGTGGACCGAGATCCTCGGTGTGCCGGTGAGCGGCCCGCGCGAGGACTTCTTCGCCATCGGCGGCGGCAGCCTCGCCGCAGCCCGGCTCACCACCCTGCTGCGGACCCGCTACCCCAGCGCCGCCGTGCTGGACATCTACCAGCAGCCGACGCTGCGCAAGCTCGCCCGCCACCTGGAGCGCGGTGCGTCCGACGGCGGCGAGGCCCGCACGGTCGCGCTGGTGCCGACCCGGGCCAAGGTGCTCCAGCTGCTCCTGCTGATCCCGCTCTTCACGGTGGTCGGGCTGCGCTGGACGGTCGCGCTGCTGGCACTCGGCAACGCGCTCACCTGGCTCGGCGACTACCCGTGGGCACCGACCGCCTCCTGGTGGGCGGTCGGCGCGGGCGCACTGGCGCTCTACACCCCGGCGGGCCGGCTGGCCGTCGCGGCCGGGGGCGCCCGGCTGCTCCTGCGCGGCCTGCGCCCGGGCCGCTACCCGCGGGGCGGCTCCACCCATCTGCGGCTCTGGACGGCCGAGCGGCTCGCCGAGGTGACCGGCGCGACCGCGCTCTCCGGGGCGTGGCTCGTGCGCTACGCGCGGGCGCTCGGCGCCAAGGTCGGCCCCGAGGTGGACCTGCACTCGCTGCCGCCGGTCACCGGCATGCTCAAGCTCGGCCGGGGCTGCGCGGTGGAGGCCGAGGTCGACCTCTGCGGCTACTGGCTGGACGGTGACCGGCTGGAGGTCGGTCAGGTCAAGGTCGGCCCGGGCGCCGTGGTCGGGACGCGGTCGACCCTGCTGCCCGGCGCCAAGGTCGGCAAGGGGGCCCAGGTGGTGGCCGGCTCCAGCATCACCGGCCAGGTGCCGACCGGCCAGCGCTGGGGCGGCGCGCCCGCCGTCAAGCTGGGCCGCGCCGAGCGCGCCTGGCCCAAGGAGCGGCCGGTCCGCCGGGCCCGCTGGGCCGCGCTGTACGGGGCCAGCGGCACGGCGCTCAGCCTGCTGCCGGTCCTGCCGGCGCTCGCCGGGCTGGCGGTGCTCGCCCGTTCCGTGCACCCCGGCACGGGCCTCGGCACCACGCTCGGCGGCGCCCTGCTCGGCCTGCTCCCGGCTACCCTCGCCTACGGGGTGGTGTACGCCGCGCAGCTAGTCGCGGCCGTCCGGCTGCTCAGCATCGGGCTGGCGCCCGGGGTGCACCCGCTGCACGGGCGGGTCGGCTGGCAGGCGTGGACCGTCACCCAGCTGATGGACCAGGCGCGCGAGATCCTCTTCCCGTTGTACGCGGGTCTGGTGACACCGCTCTGGCTGCGGGCGCTCGGGATGAAGGTCGGCCGCGGCGCCGAGGTGTCCACGGTGCTGGCGCTGCCCAGCCTGACCACGGTCGGGGACGGCGCGTTCCTGGCGGACGACACCCTGATCGCCCCGTACGAGCTGGGCGGCGGCTGGGTGCGGCTCGGCGAGGCGAAGGTCGGCGAGCGGGCGTTCCTCGGCAACTCGGGGATGACCGCACCGGGCCGGTCGGTCCCCAAGCGGGGGCTGGTGGGCGTGCTGTCCGCGACCCCGGCGAAGGCCAAGAAGGGCGGCTCCTACCTGGGCATGCCGCCCATGCGGCTGCCGCGGTCGGCCGACCAGGCGGACCAGAGCCTGACCTACGAGCCGCCGGCCCGGCTGCTCTGGGCCCGCGGGCTGGTCGAGGTGGCCCGGCTGCTGCCGGTGCTGGCCTCCGGGGCGCTCGGCGCGCTGACCCTGGCGGCGCTGTCCTGGCTGGCGGCCGGCTGGTCGCCGGTGGCGGCGGCGCTGCTGTCCGGCGTAGTGCTGCTGACGGCGGGCGGGGCGGCCTGCCTGGTCGCGGTGGCGGCGAAGTGGCTGCTGGTCGGGCGGTTCCGGGCGGTGGAGCACCCGTTGTGGAGCGGTTTCGTCTGGCGCAACGAGCTGGCCGACACCTTCGTCGAGGTGCTCGCGGTGCCGTGGCTGGTGGGCGCGGTGCCGGGCACCCCGGTGCTGAACCTCTGGCTGCGGGCACTCGGCGCGGACGTCGGGCGGGGCGTCTGGTGCGAGAGCTACTGGCTGCCGGAGGCGGACCTCGTCACGCTCGGGGACGGCGTGAGCATCAACCGGGGCTGTGTGGTGCAGACCCACCTCTTCCATGACCGGATCATGCGGATGGATACTGTCATCCTCCGCGAGGGCGCCACCCTGGGCCCGGGCGGCATCGTGCTGCCCGGCAGTACGGTGGGCGCGCGCAGCACGCTGGGCCCGGCCTCGCTGGTGATGCGCGCCGAGTCCGTGCCCGCGGACACGCGGTGGCTGGGCAACCCGATCGAGGCGTGGCAGACCACCTCGTGACCGGCCCCGCCTTCCCCGCACCCACGTCCGTCCCGTCCGCCACGCCCCCCATGTCCGCCGTGTCCCCCGTGGACGCGTCCTCGTCCCCCAGCTCGCAGGGAGCGCACGACCCGGTGAAATCCCGCCCGGTGAACCACCAGCACGCCCCGGCGGCCCCCGCCGCCGCGCCCGACCCGTACTTCCCGAACAGCGGCGACCCCCGCTACAAGGTCCACCGCTACGAACTCGCGCTGGACTACCGGCCCGGCCCCAACCGGCTGGGCGGCACCGCCCGGCTCAGCGCCGTCGCGGGGACCGCCCTGCCCGAGTTCGCGCTGGACCTCGCCGATTTCCGGATCGGCCGGGTGCTGGTGGACGGCAAGGCCGCCCGCTACACCCACCGGGCCGGCAAGCTGCGGGTCCGCCCGGCCAAGGCGCTCGCGGCGGGGGCCGCGTTCACCGTCGAGGTGCACTACACCGGGAACCCACGCCCGGTGCGCAGCCCGTGGGGCGGCCTCGGCTGGGAGGAGCTGACCGACGGCGCGCTGGTCGCCAGCCAGCCGGTCGGCGCGCCCTCCTGGTTCCCGTGCAACGACCGGCCGGCCGACAAGGCGACGTACCAGATAGCGGTCACCACCCCGTCCCCGTACACGGTGGTGGTCGGCGGCCGGCCGCTCACCCGCACCCCCCGGGCGTCCAGCACGACGTGGGTGTACGAGCAGTCCGCGCCGACCTCGACCTACCTGGTCACCGTCTCGATCGGCCACTACCTGCCGGTGGCGCTCGCCGAGCGCCCGGCCGTGCGGCAGACCGGCTACGTGCCTGCGGGGCTGGCGGCCGAGTTCGCCGCCGACTTCGGCCGGCAGCCGGAGATGATGGCGTACTTCGAGGAGGTCTTCGGCCCGTACCCGTTCGGCGAGTACGCGGTCGTGGTGGCCGACGAGGAGCTGGACGTCCCGGTGGAGGCGCAGGGCGTCGCCACCTTCGGCACCAACCACCTCGGCGGCGGCTGGGAGAACGAGCGGCTGATCGCCCACGAGCTGGCGCACCAGTGGTTCGGCAACAGCGTGTCGATCGCCGACTGGAGCCACATCTGGCTCAACGAGGGCCTGGCCAAGTACGCGGAGTGGCTCTGGTCCGAGCACACCGGCGGCCCGTCCGCGGCCGCCCACGCCGCGGCCGCGCGCACCCTGCTGGCCCGCCTTCCGCAGGACCTCCGGCTCGGCGACCCGGGCCGGAAACTGATGTTCGACGACCGGCTCTACCAGCGCGGCGGCCTCACCGTCCACGCCCTCAGGGTCACTCTGGGCGAGGCCCCCTTCTTCCGGATGCTCAAGGACTGGGCGACCCTCAACCGCCATGGCAGCGTCACCACCGCCGACTTCACGGCGCACGCCCAGCGGTACGCGCAGGGGCTGGCGTTGGGCGGCCTGTTCGAGGCCTGGCTGTGGCACGGCACGCTGCCCCCGGTGTCCGCCTGACCGGCCGCTCCCCGTCGTCGGGGGCTGTTCGGCGGCGACGGCTCGCCCGCTACCATTCGCCGCATCAGAAACGTACATCCGTACGATGAGCTGGGCCGGTCGGCGGGGCGGAGCCCCTCCTCCGGCGCGCGGAACCGACGACGAAGGGGGCAACAGGGATGCCGGATGGCGGAAACGGCGGCTCGGGCGGGGTCAGCGTCAACACCGGGGTGCTGCGCAAGTCCGCGGGGCACTGCAGGGAGATATCGCCGGCCGTCCAAGCCGGATCGAAGCATCCGGAGGCGCCGGGCCAGCGGGCCGGCAGCATGCTGGCGCACCAGGGCTTCGAGCTCGGCGCGGCGCTCCAGGCGGCGGTCACGCGCTGGTCCAGGCAGACCGCCTCGATCCTCCAGGCGGTCGACCTCACCGGCCGCAACCTCGACGAGAGCGCCGCCGGCCACAGTGCGACCGACAACGGGATCGCGCAGCAGATGCAGGGCATGGGTTCGCAGTTCCACTGACCGCCGACGACTACGGGCGGATCGCAACACAGCACGGGGATGAGCATGCTGACATACGAACAGGTGCTGGCCGCGCCTCTCACCGAACTCAAGGAGGCGGCCGACCAGTGGTCGAACGCCGCCCGGGCCATGGGCGAGCAGCAGGGCAAGTACCGGGACCAGGTGATCGTTCCGACTCACGCCAGCTGGAGCGGCGCCGACGCGGACGCGGCGCAGACCTTCATGGCGAAGGTGTCCAAGGAGCTGTACGACGCCATGACCGAGGCGGACGCCATCCACGGCGTCCTGCTGGACGCCCACACGGCGATCTCCGCCGCCCGCAAGGAACTGCTCCGGCTGGCCGAGCAGGAGGCGCCGCGGCTGAACCTGGTGGTCGGTGCCGGCGGGAAGGCGATGCCCGCCCAGTGCCTGGCCGAGCCGGACCCGGAGCAGGACGCCCGGGACAAGAAGAACATCGAGGAGCTGGAGCGGGCCATCGTCAACGCCCGCGCGGCCGCGCACGAGGCTGACCGCGCGGCGGCCTGGGCGCTGGGGCGCAACACCGGCGCCAGCGACAAGGAGTTCAACCCGGGCGGGTACAACACGCTCGACAAGGCCGAGGCGGGGCTGGGCGAATCCCACTTCACGGACGCCTCGAACTTCATCTTCGACGAGATGAAGACCAACATCGACTCCGCGCAGGTCGCCGAGATCCGGCGGAACATGGAACAGAGCGAGAGCCCCTGGGCCATCATCAACCCGATCCCGGGCTCGGTCGCCGGGCCGCGCGCGGTGGGGCTGGCGATCTGGTACGAGCAGGTCAAGAGCGGTGGTCCGTGGGACCACAAGCCGATCCTGGAGAAGCGCTACGACCTCCAGTCGGCGAACGACTTCTACTTCAAGGTGCCCGACCGGGATGTGGAGGTCTCGTACGACATCTACTCCAACATCCACTACGGGTACGTCGGGAGGTCGGCCGGGATCAGCCGGGTGGAGCTCGTCGAGGCCGCCAACGCCGGTACCGGCGGCACCGGCACCAACGACCCGGGTGACGACATGTCGATGAAGATCGGCATGGACCTCTACGAGAAGTACGGCCCGAACATGACGAAGGAGCAGATGGACGCGGCGGTGCTGCAGCTGATCGACGACATGGAGGCCAAGCGGCGGGCCGGTGACACGAGCATCACCCAGGTCCGCCCGGCCCGGTAGCAGGCCGGGGAGGCCGATGCGCGTCCGGCTCGGGGCGGGGTGCCTCGCCCGGGTCCTGACGCCGCGGCCCTCGTCGGTGGTGCCCCGGTCGCCCCGGACCGGGGCCCGGGCACCACCGGAGTCGCTCAGCCCGCCGGGGCTGTCGCCTCGGCGGCTGTGCGGCAGGCGTGGAGCAGTTGCTCGTCGTCGTGGATGACGTGGCTGCTGCCGAAGCCGGCGTTGTGGCGGCGGGTGGCGGCCAGTTCGGCGTGGACGAGTGGCAGGGCGGGCGCGGCGGCCGCGCCCATCACGGTGAGGCAGCCGGCGGCGGTGGCGCGGGTGTGCGGGTTCTCCGTCCAGGCGGCGGTGAGGACGGGGAGGACGGCGCCGGCGTCGGCGGTGGTGTGCCAGAGGGCGGTGGCGCCGTCGACCCGGACCCAGACCTCACCGTCGGCGAGCATGGCGCGCAGGGCCGGGGCGGCCTCGGCGGCGGCCGGGCCGATCGGGGCGAGGGCCCTGGCGGCGGCGCGGCGGACCCACGGGCTCGGGTCGCCGGCCTTGGCGAGGAGCAGCGGCAGGACGGCGCCGGAGTCGCCGGTGGCGGCCCAGAGGGCAGCGGCGGCGGGCAGGGCGTGCGGCGAGCCGGGATCGGCGAGCACTGTGCGCAGTGCGGGGGCCGCCTCGGCGGCGGCCGGGCCGAGCCGGGCGAGGGCGCGCAGGGCGGAGTCGGTCAGCGGGCCCGCGGGGGCGGCGCGCAGCACGCGCAGGACGGCGGGGACGGCGTCGGCGCCACCGGTCGCGCCGAGGGCGGTGAGGAGTGGATCGACCTGGTCGAGATGCGGTGGGCGCTCCAGTGGCAGGGCGGCGAGGCGCTCGCGCAGCGGGCCGGCGAGCGGAGCGGCGGCGGGGCCGAGTTCGGCGACGAGGAAGCCGAGGTCGTGCGGGAGGGCCGGCCGGTCGAGGGCGGCGGCCAGCGCCGGGAGGGCGCGCGGGTCGCCGAGCCGGGTGAGGGTCCGGAGCAGGTGGTGCGGGTTGGGCAGGTCGTCGGAGCGGGTGTCGGACCAGGGGTCCTCGGCCGTGGCGAGGCAGTCGGCGACGGCGTCGGCCGCGGGGGCGGCGAGGCGGAAGAGGTCCGGCAGGACGGCGGCGGCGGCCTTGCCGACGGTCCGGTCCGGGTCGGCGAGCCGGCGGCCCAGCAGGGCGGCCAGCTCACCGAAGGGGCCGCGCACCTCGCGGAACAGCAGGCCGGTCTGCCGGATGCCTCCGCGTCGCAGCGCCGGGTCTGCGGCGGTCAGCTGCTCGGTGCAGAGCGCCACCCGGTCGGTGAGGCGGTCGCCGAGGGCGCGGTGGATGATCTGCAGGGCGGCGTCGGCCGACCGGCCGGCCTGGCCGACGGGGATGTGGCGGAGCAGTCGGGCGGTGGCCGCAGCGGTGTCGGCGGGCAGGGGGCCGGGGGCGCGGGCGGCGAGCCGGGCGGAGGCGGTGAGGCGCAGGGCGGCGGGCTGATTCCCGTCCCCGGCCAGGGTGGTGAGCCAGGCGGTGGCTGGCGCGGCGAGCTCGGGGAAGCGGTCGGCCAGGGTGGCGGCGGCGGTGGCGAGGGCGGTCCGGGCCTCGGCCCCGGGTTCGTGCGGCAGCCGCCCGCGCAGCAGCGCGAGGGTGGCGGGGCCGTCGGCGTGCAGGAGGGCGAGCGCGGTGGCCGCGGCGCAGCGCACGTCCGGATCGGGGTCGGTGAGCAGGGGGGTGAAGGCGTCGGCGCGCGCGGCCACGGCGGCCCGGCCCTGGGCCAGGGTGAGCCGCCAGACGGACCCCTCCGTGCTCTCCTCCTCGCCGGCCGGGTAGTGGCGGACGGCCTCGCCGATGCTGGTGAGCAGCTCGACCACCGGCCCGCGGTCCGGCCGGGCCCGGTCGGCGATCAACTCGAAGAGGAAGGGCACGCAGTTGAGCGTGGAGTCGTAGATGTCGTACTGGGGGTGGACGGCGTCGTGCAGGTCGTCGAGGGCCGCCTCACGCTCGCCGGGGTGGTCGGAGGCGAGGCCGAGCAGCATCCCGGGCACGTCGTCGGCCGGGCCGTAGGCGTGGTGGAGGGCCGCCCAGTCGATGTCGTGCAGGGTGTCGAACATGCCCGTCCTCCCGGTGGTCCTGTGCACGGCCCACTCTGCACCACCCCGCTGACAGTCCGGCCCGGGCCTTTCTCGACGAGGGGCCCGGGCCGGCCGCACGGACGGGGTGTCAGCCGGTGAAGCCGGCGGTGACGGAGGTGAACTGCCAGTCGTTCTGGGCGATGCCGGAGCAGGTCTCCTGCTGGCCGCCGCCCGGGCAGCCGCGGTCGCGGTTGACCGACCAGAAGGCGAGGCGGGCGATGTGGTGGCTGTCGGCCCAGTCGCGGATCGCGGTCCAGTTCTGGACGGTGGTGGTCTCTCCGGTGTCGCTGAGGCCGTTCATGCCGGAGATTCCGACGTGTGCGTAGGCGGTGGCGTCGTCCCACCCGAAGGTGGACTTCAGCTTCGTCTTCAGGCCCTCGGCGGCGCTGACGGTGGCGGCGTACATGTCGGTGGAGGCGTTGCCGAAGTCGAACGGCATGACGGTGAAGACGTCGACGTCCGCGCCGAGCGCCCTGGCCTGCTCGATCAGCCGGTTGCCGTAGGAGGTCGGGCCACTGGTGTCGGTGCCGAAGGTCAGGATGGTGCGCAGACCGGGGTTGTTCTGCTTGACGATCTTGAGCGCGCCGAGGATGCGGTCCTGGACGGCGGTGTTCTCGAACTCGTCGGTGTTCTCGATGTCGACGTCGATCGCCTTCAGGCCGTAGGCGTCGATGACCTTCTGGTAGGCGGCGGCGAGGTCGGCGGTGGTCGCGCAGTTGGGGCCGAGCTTGTTGCCGCTCCAGCCGCCGATGGACGGGACGATGTCGCCGCCGGCCGCGCGGACTGCGTTGACGGTGGCCTGGTCCACGCCGTTCAGCAGCGGGCGCTCGCCGTCCCAGGTGGGGTTGCAGCCGTTCTGGGCGAGGACGAAGGCCAGGGTGAACCACTTGACGCCGGTGGCGTTCATGACGGTGGTGGCGGCGGGCGGGTTGCCCCAGCCGTTGTAGAGGTAGGGCGCGGCCTGCTTGAAGCCGGTGGGAGTACCGCCGCCGGTGTCGGTGGTGACGGCGAGTGCGCCGGAGGCGGCCGAGGTGTTGCCCGCCGCGTCGCGGGCCTTGACGGTGAAGGTGTAGGCGGTGGCCGCGGTGAGGCCGCTGACGGTGGCGGTCGTCCCGGTGGCGGTGGTGACCTTCGTGGCGCCCTGGTAGACGTCGTAGCCGGTGACGCCGACGTTGTCGGTGGCGGCGTCCCAGGCGAGGCCGACCGTGGTGGCCGACTTGCCGGTGGAGCGCAGGTTGCCGGGGGTGGTGGGAGCCTGGGTGTCGGTGGGGGTGCCGCCGCCCCCGGGCCCGTCCAGGCTGAGGTCGTCGGCGTAGTAGGTGCCCTGCCCGTACCAGCCGTTGAGGTAGACCTCGGCGCTGGTCTGGGTGGCGCCGGTGGTGAAGGAGACGCTCAGCTTCGTGTAGTCGGCGGCGGAGGTCCAGGTGGAGCCGCCGCCGGTGACGCCGAGGTAGACGTAGCTGCCGCGAACCCAGCCGGAGAGTGTGTAGGCGGTGTTGGGCTGGACGGCGACGGTCTGGGTGCACTTGGCGTTGTCGCTCGCACCGGCCGCGCCGGCCAGGGCCTTGGTCCCGCCGTGCACGGGGGCGGCGACGACGGAGCCGAGCCCGCCGGAGCAGGACCAGCCGGACAGGGTGCCGGTCTCGAAGCCGGGGTTGGCGAGCTGGTTCGCCGCATGGGCGACGGTCGGCGCGGTGAACGCGGCGGCCGCCGCGAGCAGGACGGCCGCTCCGGCGGCGGGAATTCTGGTGCGCTTGTGCACCGGTGACCTCCAGTGGGGGTGTGGGGGCGGAGGTGCGGGGAGAAGCCCAAAATGGACTGGACCAATTCACGGTGTCAAGTACCGTCCGGCGGGCGGACGGTGAACGGACGGGGTCGGCCGCTCCTCGCCCGGGAGAGCTTTCGGGCACCACCCCGCGACATTGCGGGACGACCGGGGAAAACGGGGTGGAGCCGAGCGGGCCGCCGGACTAGGTTGAGGGAGCCCGCCGTCCGCGCCACCACCGACACCCGGGTGGCGGCCGGCGCCACCCTCGCGCCCGACCCGTTCAGCCGTTTCCACCCGATGATGCAGAGGATCAGATGACCGACCAGTACGACGAGTTGCTCCCCACCACCCGCCGCGCCCTGCTGCACCGGATCGCGGTGGCCCAGACCGAGGGGCGTACGCCCTCGCTGGTCGCCGCGGTGGTCCGGGACGGCCGGCCGGTCTGGAGCGGTACCCGCAGCATGATCGACGACCACGCCCCCACCACCGACGTGCAGTACCGGATCGGCTCGCTCACCAAGACGTTCGTCGCCGTCCTGGTGCTCCGACTGCGCGACGAGGGCCTGCTCGACCTCGCCGACCCGGTCGGGCGCCATCTGCCCGGGAGCCCGGCCGACGGTGCCACCGTCGGCCGGCTGCTGGCGCACTCGGCCGGCCTCGCCTCCGAGACGCCCGGGCCCTGGTGGGAGCGGACCGACGGCGCGCTGCGCCCCGCCCTCGGCGACGTCCTGGAGAACGAGCGCCCGCAGAAGCACCCGGCCGGGCAGCGCTTCCACTACTCCAACCCCGGCTACGCCCTGCTCGGCGCGCTGGTCGAGCGGCTGCGCGGCGAGCCCTGGGGCGAGGTACTGCGCCGCGAGATCCTCGAACCGCTCGGCATGGACCGCACCACCCTGCTCCCCCAGCACCCCCACGCCGGCGGCTTCGCCGTCCACCCCTGGGCGGACGTCATGCTGCCGGAGCCGCTCACCGACACCGGCCTGATGGCTCCGGCCGGGCAGCTCTGGTCGACCGTCGCCGACCTCACCCGCTGGGCCGCCTTCCTGGCCGGCGGCGACGACAAGGTGCTGTCCGCCGACACCCTCGCCGAGATGCGCCGGCCCGCCACCGGCCCGGACAGTGCCGACTGGTCCGGCGGCTACGGACTGGGCCTCCAGCTGATGCGCCACGACGGCCGGGTGCTCTTCGGGCACACCGGCTCGATGCCGGGCTTCACCGCCGGCCTCTGGGTCAGCGAGGCGGACGGCCTGGCGGCCGTCGCGCTCTCCAACGCCACCAGCGGCGCCAACACCCCGCTGGTCGCGGCGGACCTCATCGCGCTCACCGCCGAGCACGAGCCCCGGCTGCCCGAGCCCTGGCGCCCGCTGCCCTCCGTCGACGAGGACCTGCTCGCGCTCACCGGCCCCTGGTACTGGGGCGCCGCCCCGCACTCCGTACGGCTCAGGGCCGACCGTCTGCTGGAGCTGGCCTCCCTCGCCGGCAGCTCGCGCAGCTCCCGGTTCCGCGCCGAGGCCGACGGCACCTGGACGGGCCTGGACAACTACTACGCGGGCGAGACGCTGCGGGTGGTGCGGGCCGCCGACGGTTCGGTCAGCCACCTGGACGTCGGCTCCTTCGTCCTCACCCGCGAGCCCTACGGCCCGGCCGGCGCCGTGCCGGGCGGGGTCGACCCGCAGGGGTGGCAGGCCTTCTGAGACACCGCTGCCCGGCACACCGGGGCCGGGGCCCGGGCGGACACCGCTGCCCGGCACGCCGGGGCCGGGGCCGGGGCGGGCCCCGGCCCGCGGTTTCCACCCCGTGGAGCGGAGCATGCGGCGACGTCCGAGCGCCCGGCAGGTGGCCGAAAGGCGCCGGGTGCCCCCATTCAGCAGGTGCACATCTGCGCTCCGCCGAACCGCAACGTGGACGCCAGCCGGCTCGGAAAAACATACGGATACCGGCCCGCAGGCGACGACCGCGCGGGCCGGGCAGGTGCCACGGCGATCCGTGGCCGCCGTCGTCCGTGCTGCCCTGGAGGGTCTGCCATGACCACCGTCCCCACATACGCTCCGCCCGCAGTCGCCCCCGGCCACCTCATCGGCCACCCCGGCGTGGTGCCCACCCCGCGTCAGACCCGTCCGACCGGCGCCCGGCCGACCACCGCCCGGCCCGCCCCCGTCGAGGCACCCGCCTACACCGTCTCGCTGGCCCGCGACGAGGACGACGTGCGCGCCGCCCAGCGGCTGCGCCACCAGGTGTTCGCCGCCGAACTCGGCGCCGTGCTGCACAGCCCGGTGCCCGGCCTGGACGTCGACCCGTTCGACGAGTACTGCGACCACCTGCTGGTGCGCGAGGGCGAGGACGGCCCGGTGGTCGGCACCTACCGGCTGCTGCGTCCCGAGGCCGCGCGACGGGCCGGGCGGCTCTACTCCGACGGCGAGTTCGACCTCTCCGCCCTCGCCCCGCTCCGCGACGGACTGGTGGAGCTGGGCCGTTCCTGCATCGACCCGCGTCACCGGGGCAACGGCGCCGTGATCAACCTGATGTGGGGCGGCATCGCCCGCTACCTCGCCGAGACCGGCAACACCTGGGTCGGCGGCTGCTGCTCGATCCCGCTGGACGACGGCGGCGCCACCGCGGCCCGGGTCTGGGACACCGTCAGCGCCAAGTACCTGGCACCCGAGCAGTACCGGGTCGCCCCGCACCGGCCGTGGGACGCGACCGGCCTGCCGCGCGCCGAGCGGGCCGCTCTGCCGCCGCTGCTCCGCGGCTATCTGCGGCTGGGAGCCTGGGTCTGCGGCGCACCCGCGCACGACCCCGACTTCGCCACCGCCGACCTGTACGTGCTGCTGTCGCTGGAGCGCACCGACCCGCGCTACCTGCGGCACTTCCTCGCCGGGCTGGCCGGACCGACCAGCCCGGCCCCTTCCGGCGCCGCAGCCTCCCCGGGCGCAACCGCTTCCCCGGACCCGTCCGGCGCCGCAACCGCCGCTCCCGTCGCAACCGCCGTCGGTGCCCCTGCCGCTGCCACCGCCACGACCGAATGAGCGTCTGGCTGCCCACGGCCCCCTGCACGCCGGCGAGCTGCCTGACCGAACCGGCCCCGGTGGTGGCGCTCCCCCGGCGGGTGATGCGGCTGGCCGCTTTCCTGCCCGTGCTGGTGGCGGGCATCGCGCTCATCCCGCCGGTGCGCGCCCTCCCCGCGGGGGTGCGCGACCGGCTGGTCCGGCTCTGGGCGCGCACCCTGCTCGGCGCGCTCGGGGTGACCGTCCGGCTCGCGCCGCCCCCGGCCGCCGACGGCGGCGTCCTGGTGGTGGCCAACCACGTGTCCTGGCTGGACATCCCGCTGATCGCGGCCGGGCGCCCCGGCCGTTCCGTCGCCAAGGCCGAGGTGGCGAAGTGGCCCGTCCTCGGACGGCTGCTCTCCTCGGGCGGCACCGTCCTCGTGGAACGGGACCGGCTGCGTGCCCTGCCGGCCGCGGTCGATGCCGTCGCCGGGGTACTCCGGGCAGGCCGGCCGGTGGTCGTCTTCCCGGAGGGGTCGACCTGGTGCGGGCGGGAGAGCGGCCGGTTCCGCCCGGCCTTCTTCGAGGCCGCGGTGCGGTCCGGCGCTCCCGTCCAGCCGGTGACGATCCGCTACCGGCTGGCGGACGGGCGGCCGACCAGCGCGCCCGCCTTCGTCGGCGATGACGACCTGGTCACCTCGCTCGCCCGGGTGGTCGCGGTGCGGGGGCTGGTGGCGGAGGTGACGTTTCTGCCACCGATCCCGGCGCCGTTGGCCCCGATCGGGCCGCACGGGCCGGAGCGGTGGCGGGCCCGGCGTGACCTGGCCCTGGCCGCCCAGGCCGCGGTGGAGACGGCCGGGCGGTGACCGTCTGCCGGTGGACGGTCACCGGCAGACGGTCCCTGGTCTGCGGTCGCCGGCGGGCGCGCACTTGCAGGCGCTCAGGGGCGGGCACTCGCCGGCGGGCGCGCACTTGCAGGCGCTCAGGGGCGGGCACTCACCGGCGGGCGCGCACTTGCAGGCACTCAGGGGCGGGCACTCGCCGGGCGAGTCGGCGCCGGCCCAGCAGTGCGGGCGGAGGCGGCACCGGCCGGTGACTGCCGGTCCAGGCCGCCGGCCCCGGTCGGCGGCCCGGACCGGGAGCCCCGCCGGAGCAGGACGGCGACCAGGACGGCGGTGGCCGCCAGCCCGGCCGAGCCGCAGCGCACGGCGAGGTGCACGCCGTCGACGAACGCGCCGTCCACCGCTGCCTGGACCGGCCCCGGCAGCGCCGCCCCGGAGCCGCCGCGCCCGCCGCCCGCACCGGCCAGGGCGTCGGCGGCCCGCCCGACCGTGTCCGGCGCCACGCCCAGCCGCTCCAGCGAGCCGGTGAGGCTACCGGTCATGCGGTGGGTCAGGACTGCGCCGAGGGCGGCGACGCCGATCACACCGCCGAGCTCGCGCAGGGTGTTGACGGTCGCCGAGGCCATCCCCGTCCGGGCCGGGTCGACCCGCTGGAGGACGGCGATGGAGACGGGCGTGAACGTCAGCCCCATCCCCAGGCCCATGGCGAAGAGCGTCCACACGTACTCCGGGTAACGCGCGTGCTCGCCGTAGAGGGAGAGCCCGCCGAGTCCCACGGCGCAGAGCAGCAGGCCCAGGACGAGCGGCAGCCCCGGGCCGTGACGGCCGGTCAGCCGCCCCGCGACCGGGGCGCCGGCGACGATCACCGCCGCCATCGGCAGGCCCGCGTACCCGGCGTCGGTCGGGGCCCACCTCAGCACGCCCTGCATCAGCAGCGGCAGGAAGAACATCGCCCCGAACATCCCGAAGCTCACCATGAACCCACTGAGCAGGGCCCCGCCGAGGACGCCGTCGCGGAACGGCCCGAGGTCCAGCATGGGTTCGGCCAGGCGGCGTTCGAGCAGGAGGAAGGCAGCCAGCAGCAGGGCGGCCGCCACCGCACAGCCGAGCACCCGGCTGTCCGTCCAGCCCCGGGACGGGCCCGCGATCAGCGCGTAGACGAGAGCGCCGAGGCCGGTCGCGGAGAGCGCCAGGCCCCCGAGGTCGATGCGCCGATCCCGCCGGGCGATGGCCGGCAGCACCCGGCTCGCCAGGACCAGCCCCACCACCCCGATCGGCACGTTGATCCAGAAGACGCTGGCCCAGCCCAGGTGGTCGACCATCGGCCCGCCGATCACCGGCCCGACCGAGAGGCCGAGTGCGGAGACGGCCGACCAGAGGCCGACAGCCCGGGCCCGCTCGCGCTCGTCGGTGAACACATGCCGCAGGATCGCCAGGCTGCCCGGGGTGAGCAGGGCCGCGCCGACGCCCTGGAGCATCCGGGCCGCGACCAGCACGTCCGTCGTCCCGGCGAGCGCGGCGACCGCCGACCCGGCCGTGAACAGCGCGAGCCCGAGCCGGAACACCCGGGTACGGCCGTAGCGGTCGCCGAGCGCGCCGCCGGTGAGCAGCAGCGCGGCGTAGACCAGGCTGTACCCCTCGACCACCCACTGAAGGCCGCTGATCCCGGCGTCCAGGTCGCGCCCGATCCGGGGCAGCGCGATGTTGACGATGACGTTGTCCAGCATGGACATGAACATGGTGACGCACAGTGTCGCCAGTGCGAGCCGCTTGCGCAGGGCGCTCGACTCCCCCATGGGTACTCCTCCATCCTCCAGGCCCCTAACACCGTTAGGGGCCGACCGGCACGGACAGAGTGCCCCTAACAGTGTTAGATTGCAAGCGGGATTTCCGCGGCGCGGGAGTCCGGCGAGACGCGGGGCCGGACAGGCCGAGCCCGCGAATCCACGGGAGGCGAGCGGAGGCCCATGCCGGCGGACGACGACAGCGGCACCCAGCCCGCACTGACCAGGGACGCCCTCGCCGCGGCGGCCCTGCGGGTGCTGGAGCGGGACGGCCTGGCGGGCCTGTCCATGCGCAAGGTCGCGGCCGAGGTCGGCGTGAAGGCGGCCTCGCTGTACTGGCACGTCCGCAACAAGGACGAGCTGCTCGACCTCCTCAACGACGCGATCATGGCCGACGCCGTCGCACCGCCTCGCGAGGGCGACTGGCGCACCCAGTTCCTGGAGTACGGCCGCCGCTACCGCCGCCTACTGCTGGACAAGCGCGACGCCGCCAAGGTGGTCGCCGGGCGGCTCGCCCCCGGCCCGCACCTGCTGAGGCTCATGGAGGAGCAGCTGGACCGGCTGCGCGAGGCCGGGTTCTCCGACGCCGACGCCGCCATGACCACCTATCTGCTGGGCGCCTACGTCCAGGGCTTCGTCCTCCAGGAGCAGTCGCCGATCTCCGCCGACGAGACCAGGGGCGCGAGCCGCGGCGAGATCGTCGCAGCCGCCGGCGACCGCTTCCGCGCACTGCCGCCCGAGGAGTTCCCCAACCTCGTCGCCCTGGCCGGCGACCTCACCGAGCCGGTGATGGACACCCGGTTCGACTTCGGACTGGAACGCATCGTCGACGGGCTCGCCGCACTGCTTCCGCCGGAGAAACGCTGACACTGCAGCGCACTTGACGATCCGTCGGACGCCGCGGTCCCGGCGGGGGCCTGCTCGCCCCGCCGCCTCACCACCGGGATCAACGGCGTCGACGGCCACCGCGGCGGGCGGGTAACCTCACCACTCCCCGTCCGTCCGCCCAGGAGGTGCTCCGCATGCCCGAGTTCTATCCGCACAGCGAGCCGTACGCGCAGGGGTGGCTGGACGTCGGCGACGGCCAACAGATCCACTGGGAGGCCTCCGGCAACCCGCAGGGCAAGCCCGCGCTGACGGTGCACGGCGGCCCCGGGTCGGGGCTGCGCACGGGCAACCGGAAGTACTTCGACCCGGAGCGCTACCACCTGGTCCACTTCTCCCAGCGCGGTTGCGGGCAGAGCCGGCCGCACGCCGCCGACCCGACCACCAGCCTGGAGCACAACACCACGGCCCACCTGATCGCCGACATGGAGCGGCTGCGCGAACACCTCGGCATCGAGCAGTGGCTGCTCTACGGCGGGTCGTGGGGGTCCACCCTGATCCTCGCCTACGCGCAGGCCCACCCTGAGCGGGTTTCCGAGATCGTGATCTGCGGGGTCACCATGACCCGCCCCGAGGAGACCGACTGGCTGTACCGCGGTGCCGCCCGGCTGATCCCCGGCCCCTGGGAGGCTTTCCGGGACGCGCTGCCGCCCGCCGACCGGGACGGCGACCTGGTGGCGGCGTACAGCCGGCTGCTGAACAGCCCGGACGAGGCCGTCCGGCGCAAGGCCGCACGCGACTGGGCCACCTGGGAGGACGCGGTGATCGCGCACGAGGTTCTCGGAGCGCCGAACGCCTACACCGACCGGCCGGACGACGCACTGATGGCCTTCACCCGGATCACCGCGCACTACTTCTCCCACCACGCCTTCCTGGAGGACGGCCAACTCCTGCGCGACGCCGGGCGGCTGGCGGGCATCCCGGGTGCGCTGATCCACGGGGCGCTGGACCTCGGCGCGCCGCTGGAGAGCGCCTGGACGCTGGCCAAGGCCTGGCCGGACGCGGAGCTGACGGTCGTCCAGGACTCCGGGCACACCGGCAGCCCGGCCATGGGCGAGGCGGTCTTCGCGGCCATCGAACGGTTCGCCGGGCCGGCTCCGGAGCACAAGCCCCGACACGAGTAGTGACGAGTCATCAACGGTCCGCACCGGGGGGTGACAGCCCGGGTGCGGACCCCGACACTGGAGGGAGAACCTCCACTTCCACAGGTCGGCCGGTGCCGGCCGGTACCGGCCGCGGAGAGGGCAGGCCGGCCATGAGCACGCCGTCCGCCAGGCTCCCGATCATCTACGTCCGGGGTTACGCCGGGGGCACCTCGGGGATCGAGAAGGCCGTCACGGATCCGTTCTACGGATTCAACGAAGGCTCGACGCACATCCGCGTCGGGCGCGAAGACTCCCCCGTCTTCTACCAGTTCGAGAGTCCCTTACTGCGGTTGCACCTCGACGAGGGCTACCACATCTTCGTCGAGGGCGGTCAGGGGACGTACCTGGAGACCCACGACGACATCCCGCCGGACAGCATCTGGATCCACCGCTTCTACGACCTCTGCTCCGGCACCTGGGGCGCCAAGCCCCAGCAGTTCGACCTGGAGTCCGCCGCCGCCGACCTGCTGGCCCTGATCGAGAAGCTGCAGGCCAGGACGGGCGCGCCGCGCGTCAACCTGGTCGCCCACTCGATGGGCGGCCTGATCTGCCGCTGCCTCCTGCAGAAGACCATCCCGGACCTGCGCCCGGGCCGCCGGGCCGCCGACTACGTGGCCAAGCTCTTCACCTACGGCACGCCGCACGGCGGGATCACCTTCGACGTCGGCTTCGGCGTCCCGGAGGCGCTGCGCGACACCCTCAACGTCAACGGCGCGGACATCTTCGGCCCGGACCGGATGTACCGGTACCTGACGCCGACGGCCCGGCTCGACCCGGACGGGCCGCCGGACGGCTGGCGGGCCGTCGACATGCCGGACGACGACGGCACCGGGCCGGCGGAGGACGCCGCCGGCGCGTTCCCCCTGGATCGGGTGTTCTGCCTGGTGGGCACCGACCCGACCGACTACGACGTGGCCCACGGGATCTCGGCGGCGACGGTCGGACCGCGCAGCGACGGGCTCGTACAGATCACCAACGCCCAGGTCACCGGCGCCCAGCAGGCCTTCGTCCACCGCAGCCACAGCGGGCGCTACGGGCTGGTCAACTCCGAGGAGGGCTACCAGAACCTGCGCCGCTTCCTCTTCGGCGACCTCCGGGTCCGTGCCGACCTGGTCGGGATGGAGCTGCCGACCGACGACCCCGACGTGACGTGGCAGGCCGAGGTCGCCCTCTCGGTACGCGGGCTGCCGGTGACGATGCATGAGCGGGTCGCACCGCACTGGTGCCCGATCCAGCTCTCCGACCCGGCGGAGAACGGTCACGGCGGTGGCGGTGACGGTGGCAGTGCCGATGGCGACGGGGACGGCCACGGCGGCGGGGGCGCGGGGAACGGCGCCGTCCGGCTGGCGACCGCCTTCCTCTCCAGCGCCCTGCCGCGACCCGATGCGACCGGACCGCTGCGCTACGCGCTCGACCTGCGGGTGTTCTCCCTGCGCGAGCACCACGGCTTCTTCGGCTTCGGCGACCACCTCGAACGGACCGCCGACTTCTCCGACAGCCTGATCGTCGACGTGGACGCCTCGAGGCCGCGCCCGGCCGCCTGGGCCCACTGGAACTCCCGGATCGCCGGAGCGATCAAGGACCTCCAGCCCGAGGACACCCCGCTCCCCGACGACGACCCGGCCGCCGACTCCTGGGTGGGCCACGTCGACCTCCCGACGACCGCCGCCCCACTCCTCGGCCCGCACGCCGCCGTCCGCCTCTCGGTGAGCCCATGGAACTAGCTAGGCCGTGTCTCATAATTGATCTTGCGGTGGGCCGAGGAGAGATAACGGATGCTGCGTGGGCTCGGATAGAGCCATTGCTGCCGCAGCGGGACGGGGCCGGGCGTCCTTGGCGTGATCACCCCCAGGTGTTGAAGGGGGTGCTGTGGCGGCTGCGCACCGGTGCCCCCTGGCGTGATCTGCCCGAACGCTACGGCCCGTGGCAGACCGTCTACCGGCGCTTCGCCCAGTAGCGGAAGGACGGCACCTGGGCCGCGCTCCTGTGTGAGGTCCAGGTCCGCAACGACGCGGTGGGGATGATGGAGTGGACGGTCTCGATCGACTCCACCGTCCCCAGGGCCCACCAGCACGCCGCCGGCGCCGCAAAGAGGGGATCAGCCCGAGGACGAATCGGATGATCCGGCAGCAGTTGCGCGTCGCGAGGCGCTCGGCCGATCCCGGGGCGGGGTGACCACCAAGATCCAGCGGATCTTGTCGTGGCGGGCGATGGCCTGCACCGCGCGGTGCGGGCCATCGCCGACAGGTCCGGCCGTCAGGGGTGTGGCTGCCCACCCCGCCCGCTCCCGTCGGCCGGCGCGGGCGCCTCCGAGGCCAGCAGCACCCGGCGCAGCAGGTCGGAGAGGAGACGCCGCTCCTCGGGTGCCAGGACTCCGAGCAGTCGGTGTTCCTCGCGTCCGACCACGTCCAGCGCCTCCTGCCAGGCCGCCCGGCCTGCCTCGGTCAGCTCGACGTCGACGCGGCGGCGGTCCTCGGTGGACGGGGTGCGGACGACGAACCCCCGGCGTTCCAGGGCTTCGAGACGGCCGGTCACCGAGGCCGGAGCCAGGTTGAGATCGGCCCGCAGCTCGGAGGGGACGGCGCGGCCGCCACGACCGGCCAGCTCGTGGAGCGTGTCGAACTCGTGCTTCTGCAGGCCGTAGTCGGCGACGCCCTGTTCACGCACCCGGCGCAGGTGGCGGGAGAGCTTGTTCATCCGGGTGACGGCGCCCTCGATGTCCGGGTCGAGGTGCGGCAGGACCGACTGCCAGCGCTCGACGTGGCCGTCGGTCCAGTCGCGCGGCTCGTCGAACCGTCGTTCGGGGTGCTCCATGGATCGAGTCTAGGCGTCGGCGGCCACCGCCAATATTTCGTTGCCGAAATTTCGGCGCCGAAATATAGTCCCCGTCGTGACGCATCCACTCGGGCTCCGCGACTTCCGCCTGCTCTTCGCCGGCCGGGCCATCTCCACCCTCGGCGACGCCGTCGTCCCGGCCGCACTGGCCATCGCCATCACCCGGGCCACCGGCTCCTCCGGCGCGCTGGCGCTAGTACTCGGCTGTGCGATGGTGCCCCGGCTCCTCCTGCTCCCCCTGGGCGGGGTGGTCGGCGACCGGTTCAATCCCCGGGTGGTGGCGCTGCTGACCGACCTCGTGCGAGCCGCCGCGCAACTGTCCGTCGGTGTCGAGCTGATCGGCGCCGAACCGCGGCTGCTCCACATCGCCGTGGCCGAGGCGATCGGCGGGACGGCCTCCGCGTTCGCCATGCCCACCGCCTCCCCGCTGGTCGCGGCCACCGTCCAGGGACCACTGCGGATGCGGGCCAACGCCCTGCTGGCGTCCGTCACCAGCGCCGCCCGCCTCGGCGGGCCCGCGCTGGCGGGCCTGCTCGTGTACACGGCGGGCGCGGGCTGGGCGTTCGTGCTGGACGGGGCTTCCTTCGCGGTCAGCGCCGCCCTGCTGACGCGGATCACCGTCCGGCACAACCCCGCCGATCGCCGCCCGTTCCTCGCCGACCTGACCGAAGGCTGGACCGAACTCCGTTCACGGACCTGGTACTGGACCAGCCTCGTCGCCCACGGCGCGTGGAACGGCGCCAACACGGTGCTGCTCACCCTCGGCCCGCTGATCGCCGCCCGCGAGCTGGGCGGGGACGGCGTCTGGATCGCGATGACCCAGGCCGGGGCGATCGGCGTGCTCGCCGGATCGCTGATCGCCGGCCGGGTGCGCCCGGGCCGCCCGGTCCTGGTCGCCAACCTCGGTCTCGCCCTCTACGCGCTGCCGCTGCTCGCCCTCGCCACCACCGCCCCGGCTCCGCTCACCGTCGCCGCGTACGCCGTGGCGATGGCCGGGCTCGGCTTCCTCAACCCGGTCTGGCAGACGGTGGTGCAGCAGGAGTTCCCCGAACAGGTGCTGGCCCGGGTCACCTCCTACGACTGGCTGCTCTCGTTGGCCGCCGCACCGCTCGGTTACACGCTCGCGCCACTGGCCGCGGACGCCTGGGGCAGCACCGGGCCGCTGCTGGTCACGGCCGCCCTGGTCGCCGTCGCCTGCGCAGGCACGGCGGCGGTGCCGGGCGTACGGAGGATCGGACGGACGGCGCCGGACGGGCCCAAGGAGGCGAGCGGGCCTGCCGGTTCGGACGAACAGAGCGAGCGCACCGAGACCGCCCAGGCCCGCCCCTGACCCGGTTCCAGCGGTCTTCCGGTCCTACCGAGGCACCTACGATACAAACATGATCGCCTATGCCCCAGCAGCCCTCTTCTTCGTCCTGTGCGGGATCGGGGTCCTGCGCGACCGTCGCCAGTTCAGCAATGCCGTCCTGCTCGGCATCGCCGTGTCCTTCCTCGCCCTCGCGCTGCTCGCCGAACTACGCAAGGCGCCCACGCTGGTGGCCGAACTGGCGGCGGTCGCGATCATCCTGCTGCCGGCGATCGGCACGCTCGCGCTGATCGGCTTTCTGATAGCCAACGGCCTGACCGTGATCCGGAAGGAGGGCCTCCGGCCCGCCAACCTGCTCTCCCTGCTCGCGGGCCTCGGCATCCTCGCGGTGCTCGTCCTGCTCGCCGCGGCGCTGTTCACCCGCTCCTACCGGCTCGGCATCCTCGCGGGAACAGCCGTGCTGGTGGTCGGATACGTCGCCTTCCTGTTCGTCTGCTTCGTCGGCTACGCCTTCCTGTACGGCCGTCACCGGCCGCGCCGGGACGTGGACTTCGTCGTGGTTCTCGGCTCCGGCCTGATCGGCGGCGACCGGGTGCCGCCACTGCTGGCCAGCCGGCTCAACCGTGGTCGCGACGTCTTCGAGAAGCAGGCCGCGCGCGGCAACCCGCCGATACTGATCACCTCCGGCGGGCAGGGGCCGGACGAGAAGCTCCCGGAGTCCCACGCGATGGCCGACTACCTCGTCGGGCGCGGGTTCCCGGCGGAGCGGATCGAGCGCGAGGACCGCTCCCGCACCACCGAGGAGAACCTGCTGTTCAGCAAGGCGATCATGGAACAGGCCAAGCCCGACTACCGCTGTGTGATCGTCACCAACAACTTCCACGCCTTCCGGGCCGCGCTGATGGCCCGCAAGACGGGCGTCAACGGGCAGGTGTTCGGCTCGCCGACGGCCGCGTACTACTGGCCCAGCGCGACCATCCGCGAGTTCGCCGCGGTGTTCCTCGCGCACAAGCTGATCAACTTCGGCATCTGCGGCGTTCTCGCGCTCTGCGGACTGCTCGCCGCGCTCTGACACCGGCAGCCCTGCCGCCTCACCTCCCTTGGTTCGTTCGTTCGCTCCGGGCCCCGGCCGCTTCGACGGCCGGGGGCCCGGTGTCTCGGGCCGTGGGCGCCCGCCACGGTCACGACGCGGGTGCGTCGAGCCCGGTGCTCCGGGCAGCCGGACGTGCGGTCAGGATCGCGTGGTCGATGGTCCCGTGCGCGTGCAGCCAAAACGCAGCGGTGCCCGCGGCCACGACCACGCCATGGCGGTACCGGCCATGACGGGCCGCCCGAGGCCGGGGGACCGTCACATACCTCCCGCCGGCCGGACACGCCACGCTGCACGGCATCCCACCCGAACTCCTCCCCCACCCCGGAGTCCTCCATGGCTGTGCTGCCCACCACTGGTACGTCCACCCCGTTCACCCCGTCGACCCCGTCCACCCCGTCCGCGGCCTCCACCGACGCTCCGCCACGGCGCGGCGGGCGGTTCGCGCTCTGCACGGCCGCCGCGGCGCTGGCGGCGGGCGCGCTCGCGGCCACCACCGTGCCCGCGGCGGCGGGCCCTGCCGTCGCTCCGGTCACCGGCGTCACCGGCGTCACCGCCGTCACCGGCGTCTCCGCGGCCAATGCGGCTACCGCGGTCACCGTGGCCGATGCCGCACCGGGCGGGACGTACCAGCAGGTCACAGGCTTCGGTGCCAACCCGGGCAACCTCGCCATGTACGCGTACGCGCCCGCGGGTCTGCCCGCCGGTGCGCCGCTGGTGGTCGCGCTGCACGGCTGTGTGCAGACCGCCGACGACTACTACCGCAACTCCGGCTGGACCAAGTTCGCCGACCTCTACGGCTTCGCCGTGGTGTTCCCGCAGACCGGCTCCGCCAACAACAGCCTGTCCTGCTTCAGCTGGTTCGACGCGAACAAGGACAGCCGGGGCACCGGCGAGGCCGAGTCGGTGGTCGAGATGGTCTCCAAGGCCGAGTCGATGTACGGCTCGGACAGCCGCCGGGTGTTCGTCACGGGCCTTTCGGCGGGCGGCGGAATGGCGGCCGACCTGCTGGCCGACTACCCCGACGTGTTCGCCGGCGGTGCGATCGACTCCGGCCTGCCCGCCCACTGCGCCACCGCCCAGAGCGCCGCGTCCGGCTGCCAGAACAACGACCAGCGGCTCACCCCCGCCCAGTGGGGCGACAAGGTCCGCCGGGCGTACCCGGGTTACACCGGGCCGTGGCCGAGGGTCGCGATCTGGCAGGGCAGCGCCGACACCACCGTGAAGCCGGTCAACGCGACCGAGCTGCGGGACCAGTGGACGAACGTGTGGGGCATCGGCCAGACCGCGTCCGCCACCCGGAGCCTGCCGGGCGGCACCACCCAGTCCCTCTACAACGACGCCGGCGGCCGGCCCGCCGTGGCGCTCTACTCGGTCGCGGGGATGGGCCACGGGCTCGCGGTCAGCCCGGGCTCCGGCGCCGACCAGTGCGGAGCCACCGGCAGCTACTTCCTCAACACGATCTGCTCCGGCTACTACACCGCACAGTTCTGGGGTCTGGACGGCGGTGGCGGCCCCACCGACCCCTCGCTGCCCGCACCCACCGGACTGACCGCGACCGCCACCGGTGCGGACACCGTCTCGCTCGCCTGGCAGGCCGTCACCGGCGCCGCCGGGTACGCGGTGTACCGCGACGGTATCCGCGTGGCGGGCCCGTCCGGCGCGTCGTACACCGACACCGGATTGAGCGCCGGGACGGCGTACGCCTACACCGTGGCGGCCGTCGACACGGCGGGCGCCGAGGGTGCCCGCTCGGCGGCGGTGACGGCGACCACGGGCGGCGGCGCGCCGCAGTGCTTCACGGACAACAACTACAACCAGGTGAAGGCCGGGCGGGCGACGCAGAGCGGCGGCCTCGCCTACGCGCTCGGCTCCGGGCAGGGCATGGGGCTCTGGAACACCTTCATCACCCACACCCTCAAGCAGACCGGCCCGGGCTGGTTCGTCCTCGCCGACGGGCAGTGCTGACGTACCGGCAGAAGGCGTCGCGGCCGGTCGGCCCGGCCGGCCGCCACAGGCCGCACAGCTGAGGCGCCTCATCCGCTCGCCTCCCCGGGGCGCAGGCCGGCGAAGAGGTCGGCCTCGGGGAGCGCCGTGCGCACCACGCTGCGCGCGAGGTGGTAGTCCTCCGTCGGCCAGACCTGGCGCTCGATGTCGCGCGAGTGCGCCATGAAGCCGGCACCGGGCTCGATCTGGGTGGCGTGCGCGAGCAGCGCGGCGTCCCGGACGGCGAACTGCTCGGCGCACGCGATCCGCGTGGTGGTGGCGAGCGCGGGCGGGGTGTCAGGCCAGTCGGCGAGCAGCTCGCCCATGGCCGAGGCGACGCCGTGCGCCGTCATGGCGTCGTGCAGGGTCTGGAACCAGGCCCGGGAGAGCGCCAGGTGGTAGTAGAGCTTGGCCGGCTGCCAGGGCTCGCCCGCCTCGGGGTACCGGTCCGGGTCGGGGGCCGCCTCGAAGGCCTCGACGGTGACCTGGTGCGTCATCACATGGTCGGGGTGCGGGTAGCCGCCGGTCTCGTCGTAGGTGATGACGACGTGCGGGCGGAACTCGCGGATCAGGGCGACCAGCGGTGCCGCGGCGGTCTCGACCGGCTGGAGGGCGAAGCAGCCCTCGGGGAGCGGCTCCTCCGGGCCGGGCATGCCCGAGTCGGTGAAGCCGAGGAACCGCTGGTCGACCCCGAGGATCTCGCGGGCGGCCGCCATCTCCTCTCGCCGGATCCGGGTGAGGTCGGCCCGGACCTCGGGGCGGTCGAGCGCCGGGTTGAGGACGGATCCGCGCTCGCCGCCGGTGCAGGTCGCGACCACGACCTCCACACCGTCGGCGGCGTACCGGGCGAGGGTGGCGGCGCCCTTGCTCGACTCGTCGTCGGGGTGGGCGTGCACGGTGAGCAGGCGGAGTCCTGGGTGCTTGGTGAACATGCGTGGTCCTTCTCTCGGATCTCGGTGGTCGGTGGTCGGTGGATGGTCGGGATCCGCCCGCCGTGTCTCGACGGCCGGTGTTTCGGTGCCGGGTGTTTCGGTGCCGGGTGTTTCGGTGCCGGGTGATTCGGCGCCGGGTGATTCGGCGCCGGGTGATTCGGCGCCGGGTGATTCGGCGCCGGGTGATTCGGCGATCGGTTGATCAGCGGAGCCGGTCAGTGCTGCTTGCGGCCGGCCGGATAGAGCAGGGCGGGTGCGATCGCGAGGGCGGAGAGGCCGAGCACCCACCAGAAGGTGGAGCCGAAGGCGGCGGCTTGGTGCGCCGGTTGCTCGGCCTGCGCGTGCTGGAGGACGAGCGTGAGGACCGCGGTGCCGAGCGCGCCGCCCACCCGGTTCAGCACGTTGACCGCACCGGCGGCCGCGGGGACCTGGGCCCGCTCCACGCTGCCGTACACCGCCGCCATCCCGGGGATGACGATGATGCCCATGCCGGCGCCGCGCAGGGCCAGCGAGGCCGCCAGCAGCCCGTCGGCGGGGCCGGAGCCGGCGCCGAGCCGGGTGAAGGCGAGCGTGCCGAGCAGCGAGCAGGCGATGCCGACGAGGATCAGCGGGCGCGGGGCCATCCGGTCGGCGATCCGGCCGGCCAGCACTGAGGTGACGGCCGTGCCGACCGCCTGCGGCGCCAGCAGCAGCCCCGCCTCGACGGCTCCGCGGTGCTCGACCTGCTGGTAGTAGAGCGGCACCAGGAACATCGAGCTGTACAGCGCGGCGCCCTGGAGGAAGGAGTTGGCGGTGGCCACCGCGAAGCCGCGCCGGGCGAACAGCCGCAGGTCGATCAGCGGCAGCCGGCCCTCGCCTGGAGTGCGGAGCGCGTGCACGCCGTACCCCAGCAGCAGTGCGGCCCCGATCCCGACGGCCGCCCCGCTCGCCCCGCCCCCGGCGTCGCCGATCGTGGCGAGCCCGTAGACCAGCGCCGTCAGGCCCGGTGACAGCAGGGCGAGCCCGAGGGCGTCCAGCCGGGGCCGCGGCTCCGGGTATCGCACGTCGGCCGGGATCAGGCGGGCGGCGAGCAGCAGGGTGGCCAGGCCGACCGGGACGTTGAGCAGGAACATCCACCGCCAGTCCAGTTGCTCCAGGACGAGGCCGCCGAGGACCGGCCCGAAGACCGGGGCCAGGCTGATCGGGAGCATCAGCACGCCCATGACCCGGCCGATCCGGGACGGGCCGGCCGCCTGCACCATGATCGTCTGCCCGAGGGGCTGGATCATGCCGCCGCCGATCCCCTGCAGCACCCGGAAGGCGATCAGGCTGCCCGTCGACCAGGCCAGCCCGCAGAGGGCGGAGCCGGCGACGAAGAGCGCGACCGAGACCAGCCACGTCCGGCGGGCGCCGAAACGCCCGGCGGCCCAGCCGGAGAGCGGCATGACGAGCGCTATGGCCAGGAGGTAGCCGGTGGACACCCACTGGACGGCCGTCATCGAGCTGTGCAGGTCGCGGGCGACGGAGTCGATCCCGACGTTGACGATCGTCGTGTCGAGCAGCGCCAGCACCGGCCCCAGCGCGAGGACGGCCCCCATCCTCATCAGGCCGGGTGGCAGCGGCTCGTGCCCGCTCCCCCGTTGCCGGGCATGCTCTGCGCTTCGCCCGGCACGCTCCACGTGTCGCCCGGCCCGTGCCGCGCCCGATGTGTGTGACGTGCGCGCACCTGCCGCCGATCCGGCCATGGCCCCTCCCCGAAGTCTCCCCTGCGACGACCTTCCCGGCCGCCGGGACACAACTTAGGTCCGACCCAGTGATTGGGTCAAGCACAATTTCTGTGTTCGACCCAGCGAGGTTGCGCTAGGCTCACGTCCATGACCGAGGGCACCCCGAATCTGCGAGAGCTCAACAAGCGCCGCACCCGCCAGGCGATCTCGCACGCCGCGACCCGGCTGTTCATCGAGCGGGGCTTCGACCGGACGACGATCGCCGAGGTCGCGGCCGCAGCCGGCGTCGCCAAAATGACCGTCACCAACCACTTCCCGCGGAAGGAGGACCTGGTCCTCGACCTGCACGAGGAGATCGTCGCCGGGCTCGCCCGGACGGTCGCCCGGCGGGCGCCCGGCGAGTCCGCACTGGCCGCGCTGCGCCGGGAGTGCCTGGCCGCGATCGACCGGCACGACGCCGCGCTCGGGTTCTCCGGCCCCGCCTTCGCCCGCACCATCGCCGAGAGCCCCGCGCTGGTCGCCCGCCTGCGCGAGATCCACGAGCAGAGCGAGGACGCCCTCGGCACCGCCCTCGCCGAGGCCACCGGCACCCCGCCCGCCGACCTCACCGCCCGGCTCGCGGCCGGCCTGCTCGCCGCGGTCCACCGGACACTGTTCGCCGAGGTGTTCCGCCGCGTCCTGGCGGGCGAGGAGTACGAGCCGATAGCCGACGCCATCCGCCCGGCCGCCGGCCGCGCCTTCGACCAACTGCAGAGCGCCCTCGGCGGATACGCGGTCCGGCCGGCGCCGTGATCGAGACCTGCCCCGGGACAACCGCCCTGAGCAGCGACGACAGGCGGCAGCGCCGCCGCGGCCCTTGACGAAAGGTTGACCTGCCCACGGCAGAAAGTTGGGCAGTGCCGACCCTATGGTCGGCGCATGCCCTCACAGCCCCTCAGGCGGACCGCCCTGCCGGTCCTGCCCTACCGCAAACCCACGCCCGGCCGGGACTACTGGGTGATCAACGACGTCCTGTCCGATCCCGACGCCGTCCGCGAGCGCGTGCTGGCCCGCGGCGAGTGGACCGAGGGCTACCCCTACCGTCCCGAGGCGTGGCCGGGGCTGCGCACCATGCCCGGGCTGGAGCCCGACGAGCTGGCCCGGGTCGAGGCACTGGTCCGCAAGGCGACCGGAGCCTCCCGGCTCTGGGTGCAGAGCACGCCCGGCGGCGGGACGCTCAACCACAACTGCGTCCAGGTCGTCGGCGCCGGGGAGTCGACCTCCCGCCCGCACACCGACTCCCGCGCGCTCTGCCGCTACGCCGCTGTGCTCTACCTCAGCCCCGGTGCCCCCAAGGACGCCGGGACCAGCTTCTACCGCCAGCAGTTCCCGGGCGGCCGGCTCGGCGGCAACCTGGTCAACGCGCCGCACAACAACCTGGTGGAGGCGCTCGGCACCCGCCACGTCCCCGGCGACGCGTTCACCGAGGACGTCCGCGTCCCCAACCGCTACAACCAGTTGCTGCTCTACCACGCCAACCTGATCCACAGCGCCACCACGTACTACGGCACCGAACTGGAGGAGCGGCGGATGACGGCGGTCTTCTTCTGGATGGCCTGACCCGCGGTTACGCATGGCCTGACCCGCGGTTACGCGTGGCCGGACCCGCGGTTACGCGTGACCGGACCCGCGGTTACGCGTGACCTGACCCCACGGTGACGGCTGACCGGACCGCAGCCGGGGGGACCGGACCGGGCGGACCGCAGCCGGCCGGGCCGGGCGGACCGCAGCCGGGCAGGCCCCGCAGACCTCACGAGCCGAGCGGACCGGGCAGGCCTGACGGACCTGACGCGCCGGGCAGGCCGGACGGCCCGTTCACGAAGCGGCGGCCACCAGCTCACGCGGCGCGCCGTGGGCCAGCCCGACCCTGGTCAGCGCGGCGGCGAGGCGGTCCAGGTCCCCGGGCGGGACCAGCTCCGCGAGACCCTCCGGGGACTCCGGGAGGCCCAGCTCAGCCGCCACCGCGAGGGCGCGCCCGTCGAAGAAGGGCCGCAGCTCCGGCCAGACGGCCTGGGCCTCGCGGCAGAAGATCCCGGCGCCGACCGGCCCGATCCGCGGGAACTCCTGGAGCAGTTCCACGACCCGCCCGGGTACGCCGTCCGCCTCGGTCCGCAGGCGCCGGAGATCGCCGTGCCAACGGTCGAGCAGGAGGTCGGCGCCCCGGCCGAGGGCGGTGGCGGTGCTCTCGTCGTACCGGACGTAGTGGGCGCGCCCGAGGGCCTCCACCCGGGACCGCCAACTCGCCCCGGTCATCGCGCGCGGCGTCCGCAGGCCCGCCGCGAAGAGCTCCCCGGCGGCGGCCACGGCGGTGGCGGCGCCGATCCGTACGGAGCAGAGCACGGTGAGGACGAGCAGTTGGTAGAGCGGCGCCGGGGTGTCGCGCAGCGCGATACCGGCCTCCTCGGCGTAGGTGCGGCCGTACCGCTCCAGCAGGGCGGCGACGGTGCGGTCCTGGTCCATGGCACGCCTCCCTCCCCCGGCACCTGCCCGGGTTGACGCCGTCCATGCACGGGGAGGGTGCACCCATGGAAACGCAACCACCCTCGCAGCCGGCGACCGAGGCGGTGCGGCCCGAGTGGGCCGCCATCGACCGGATGGCGACGCTCGATCTCCTCCGGCTGATGAACGCCGAGGACCGCACCGTCGCCGAGGCGGTGAGCGGCCGGCTGCCGGACGTGGCGGCCGTGGTCGACGCGGTCGCCGCCCGGATGGGGCGGGGCGGCCGACTGCTCTACGCCGGCGCGGGCACGGCCGGTCGGCTCGGGGTGCTGGACGCGAGCGAGTGCCCGCCGACCTTCGGCACCTCACCCGACCAGGTGGTCGGCCTGATCGCGGGCGGGCCGCCGGCCCTGGCGGGCGCCGTCGAGGGCGCGGAGGACCGCACCGACCTTGCCGTCGCCGACCTGGAGGCGCTGGCGCCGACGCCGGCCGACAGCCTGGTCGGCATCTCCGCCTCGGGGCGGACGCCCTACACGGTGGCGGCCGTCCAACGGGCCCGCACGGCCGGGGCGCTGACGGTGGGGCTGGCCTGTGCCCGGGGCTCCGCCCTGGTGGCGGCGGCCGAGCTGGGCATCGAGATCGAGGTCGGGCCCGAGGTGGTGGCGGGCTCGACCCGGCTCAAGGCGGGCACGGCACAGAAGCTGGTGCTGAACCTGATCTCCACCGCCGTCATGGTCCGGCTCGGCAAGACGTACGGAAATCTGATGGTCGACGTCCGCGCGGGCAACGAGAAGCTCCGGGACCGGGCACACCGCATCGTCGCCGGGGCCACCGGCGCCGACGAGGCCACCGTCCGGGCGGCACTGGCCGCGACCGGCGGCCGGGCCAAGGACGCCGTCCTGGTCGTCCTCGCCGGGGTGGACGCGCCGACCGCCGGCCGGCTGCTCGCCGCCTCGGGCGGACGGCTGCGCGAGGCGCTGGAATCCCTGCCGCCAGGGGCCCGGCCGAGGGGCTGACGCCGGCCACCGCGCCGACCGCGTGCGTACTGACCTCCCGGTCGGTGCCGATCAGCGACAGATGGGGACGGCGGCGCCGGCGCCGTTGAGAGTTCGGATGACCGGGGCGGTCTCGATGGACCGGATGGCATCGAGTGCGGCCACGCGTTCGGTGAGGTAGCGGCACAGGTCTTCGGCGTCGTGGCAGCGGACGGCGGCCACGAGGTTGCTGGGGCCTGTGGTCATGGCGGCGAAGCAGACCTCGGGGTGGTCGGCCGTCGTTCGTGCCACGTCGGCGAGCCCGGAGGGCTTCACGGACATCCCCAGCCGTGCTTCGACGGGGAAGCCGAGCGTCGCTGGGGCGATGTCGACGGCGAAGGTGAGAACGCCGGCCCGGCGCAGTGCGTCCAGCCGACGTTTGGCCGTGGAGTCCGCACTGTCCATGACGGTTTGCGAGTTCGGCGTAGCCGACCCGTCCGTCACGAGCGAGGATCTCCAGCATGGCCCGGTCCTGCTGGTCGAGGGCGACCGGCTCGGCAGCGGAGGACGCAGGCGCGGGACGGAGCCTGTGGACCTGCTCCTCGGTGAGCCACGCGGATCCCGCCCAGGTGCCGGGCAACGCGGTGGCCCGCACCAGGAGGTGTGCGGAGACGGCGGTGACGCGGCTGGTGCGGGGGAGCTTGCCCAGTAGGCCGGCGCCACCTCGTGACGGCGCCGCCTCGTGACGGCGCCGCCTCGTGACGGGGCCGCCTCGTGACGGGGCCGCCTCGTGACCGGGGCCGACGGCCTCCCGCGCGGACGGGAGTGGCCGGCCGAGGTCGGCGCCGGCGGACCGCGCATGTTTGGGATCCCGGGCAGCGGCCAGCCGCTGACCATGGACACCTTCGCGCACATCTCCCCGTGGTCCCGGCGGCTGCGTGGCGCCCTGGACGCGCCGGCGGGCTGGGACTTCCTGGACGCTCCGGCCGGGCCGCTGCACGACGCGGTGACGGCACTTCCGCTCGGGCCGTTCCGCGACGTCCTGCACGGCGTCCCGCTCGGGCACCCGCTGCACCCGGCCCTGGTGCAGGTGCCGCTCGGCTGCTGGTTCTCAGCGGGTCTGCTCGACCTGACCGGCGGGGACCGCCGGGCGGCGGGCCGGCTGGTCGCCGCGGGCCTGGTCACCGTCGGCCCCGCCGCCCTGGCGGGCTGGGTCGACTGGGCCCGGCTGGATCCGCCGCGACGACGGACCGGTCTGGTGCACGCGGTCTCCAACACGACGGGGGTCGTGCTGTACGCGGCTTCGCTGGTGGCCCGCTGTCGCGGCCACGGGTTTCACGGGCGGCTGCTCGGCCTGGCCGGGCTGGCCGCCGTCTCGGCCGGTGCGGCGCTCGGCGGCCACCTCTCCTACCGGCAGGCGGCCGGGCCGAACCGGGCGGCGGCGGTGCACCGGCTGGCGCCCGCGGACTGGGTGGAGCTGGGCGGGGTCGAGGAGTTCCCGCCCGGTGAACCGGTCCGCCGGAGGGCCGGTGGGGTGGACGTCGTCGTGGTCGCCTCCGGGGACGGCTTCGCGGTGCTCGCCGAGCGCTGTTCACATCTCTCCGGCCCGCTCGCGGAGGGCACGGTGGTGGACGGGTGCCTGCGCTGTCCGTGGCACGGCAGCACGTTCCGGCTCGGTGACGGCGAGGTCGTGCGCGGGCCGGCCACCGCCGCGCAGCCGGTGTTCGAGACCCGGGTGCGCGCCGGCCGCCTGGAGGCCCGGCTCCCGGGCGCAGGCTGACGGAGCCGGGCGCGCGGCCGGTGCGGTCCCGACCGGCCGCGCGCCCGGCTGACGGCTGACGCCCCGCCGGGCCGCTCACGCAGAGCCGCTCACCCACTGACGGGCCGCTCAGGCACCGCCGGGCCACGCCCCGAGGAGTCGCTACGCCTCCTGGGCGTCGAGCCAGCTCAGCAGGACGGTCCGCTCGGCCGGCGTGCCCGGCATGGTGGCGGGGTCCTTGGCCCACCGGCGGATCCGTTCGACGGTCTCGCGATCGAGGTCCATGTAGAGACGCCAGTGTGCGCGCGGATGGCAGTTCGGGTCACGCGGCTCCTGGCAGTGGTCGCAGTGGGTGAAGAAGGCGTCCACCAGGCGGTACACGATCTCGTCGGACATGGACGGGGTACTTCCTCACTCTCGGGCTCCGGCACCGCGGGCCTGCCCGGGCCGGCGGCGGTGTGCTCCTTCCAGGGTGCGCGGCAGGCCCCCCGCAACGGCCGGTGCGAACGGCCCGTGCAGCCGGGACCAACGTCCCGACCGCACGGAACACTCGGCTTACGACGCCGCGCCGGCGTCGCCCCCGCCGCCGGGAGCGCCCCGGAGCCGCATCGCGCCCAGCGCGAGGAGCGCCGTGACGCCGCCCAGCACCATGACCGTGGGGGTCGAGGCGGCGTCCACCACGGCCCCGCCAGCCAGCGCACCGAGCGAGATCGTCGCCTGGAAGGAGGCGGTGAACAGCACGGATGCGGCCTCGGGGGCGTGCGGTGCCGCCGCCAGGAACCAGGTCTGCGAGCAGACCGGCACCGCGCCGTACGCGAATCCCCAGACGAGCAACAGCAGGAGTGCACCCGGCCGGCCGGTCCCGAGGACGGGGAGCAGCAGCGTCGCCGCGGCGAGCAGGCCGGCGGCGGCGGTGAAGGTCGGGCGCAGGGCGCGGCGGGCCCGCGGGCCGGCGGCGAAGGTGCCGGCGATGCCCGCGGCGCCGTATGCCAGCAGGGCCGCGGTGATGAACCCCGGGCCGGCATGGGCCTCGTCGGCGAGGAACGGGGTGATGTACGTGTAGCTGCCGAAGTGCGCGGTCACGACGAGGCGGGTGACGAGCAGGCCGGTGCGGACGCGGGTGTCGCCGAGCAGCCCGCGCAGGACGGCGAGCCGGGTGGCGTGCAGGGGTGGCAGCGGGGGCAGCGTCAGCGCGAGCGCGGCGGCGACCAGCAGGGAGAGGGCCGCCATCGCGAGGAAGGCCGTCCGCCAGCCGGTGAGGTCGCCGAGGTAGACCCCGGCGGGGACGCCGAGCACGGAGCCGAGCGGGACGGCGGAGAAGATCACGGCGGTGGCGACGGCCCGGTGCCGCTCGGCGACGAGGCGGTCGGCGAGGCCCGAGCCGATCGACCAGAAGGCGCCGATGACCAGTCCGACCAGGATCCGGGCGAGCAGCATCGTCCAGTAGGCAGGCGCGAGCGCACTGAGCAGGTCGGCCGCGGCGAGCACCAGCATCAGGGCCCAGAGCATGGGGCGGCGGTCGATCCGCGCGGTGGCGGCGGTCACGGTCGGGGCGGCGAGGGCGGCCAGCAGGCCGGGGATGGTCATCATCAGTCCGGCGGCGCCGTCCGAGATGTGGAAGGTCGCGCCGATCGGGGTGAGCAGGCCGATCGGCAGGATCTCGGTGGTGACGAGGGAGAAGATCCCCGCGGTCAGGGCGAACACGGCGGGCCGGCCGCTCAGCGGCGGACGGGCGGTGGGATCGGCACGAACGGTCCGGGCTGTTCGGGCGGGCAGAGGGGAGGCGGCGGAGGCGGCGCAGGCTGCGGTGGAGGAGGAGGCGGCGGACATGGTCCCGTCCTGTCGGGGTGGCGGTGGTCACCCCGAGTCCAGCAGCCTGCCCCCACCGGGCTCCGGCGCATTTGCGACCCGGACGTCCGGCCCGACGGTGAGGTCGCAGAACCGCTGCTCCCCCGAACGCCGAAACAAGTCCGCTCCCCCGGAGAACCGAGGAACGGACGCTCCCCCGGCAGGACGATCCTCTCCCTCGAATGGGAACGCGAAAGGGAACGCGAAAGGGAACGCGCAAGGGAACGCGGAAGGGAGCGCGAAAGGGAAGAGGCCCGGTACCCGTGGGGGTGGGTACCGGGCCGTTCGAGGGAGGGCGGGTCAGCGCCTGCGGGTCAGCGAGCGCGTGTCAGCGCCCGGGTCACCGCCCGGGTCATCCGCGGCCGGAGGACTTCTGGGTGCGGCGCGAGACCGAGTCGAGCACCACGGCGGCGAGCAGGACGGCACCGGTGATCATGTACTGGATCGCCTGTGCGGCGTGGACCATGTCCAGGCCGGTGGTGATCGACTGGATGACCAGGATGCCGAGCAGCGCGGACCAGGTCTTGCCGCGTCCGCCGAAGAGGCTGGTGCCGCCGATGACGGCCGCCGCGATGGCGCTCATCAGGACGTTCCCGCTGCCGAGCGTCTTGTCGGCGGAGCCCTGCTGCGAAGCGATGAACAGACCGCCGAGGCCGGCCAGGCCGGCGGAGATCATGAACACCGAGATGCGGACCCGGGCCACGTTGATGCCCGCCCGGCGGGCCGCCTCGATGCCGCCGCCGACGGCGAAGATCTGCCGGCCGTAGGAGGTGCGGCGCAGTACGAAGTCGGTCAGCACGACCACGCCCAGCAGGATGACCAGCGGCAGTGGCAGGCCGCGGTCCTGGTTGAGCATGTAGGCGCCGACCAGGGCGAGCACGGCGAGGGCGCCGGTGCGCAGCGCGATCTCACTGGTGCTGCGCGCGGGCAGGCCGGCGGCGGTGCGGCGGCGGGCGTCCAGCAGCTGCCCGGCGAGGAAGACAGCGATGGCGAGGAGCGCGAGCAGCCAGGCGTAGACGATGTCGCCGTCGCCGATGAAGTAGGTGTCGAGGTTGGCGACGACGCCGTCGTTGATGTTGTTGACGGTGCCGAGCTTGCCGAGCACATAGTCCTGCAGGCCGCTCCAGGCGAGCATGCCGGCCAGGGTGACGACGAAGGCGGGCACGCCGATCTTGGCGAAGAAGAAGCCGTGCAGGGCGCCCATGGCCACCGCGGTGGCAAGGGCGAGCAGGATCGCCAGGCCTTCGTTGAGGCCTTCCCGTACCGCCAGGACGGAGGTGACGGCGGCGCAGACGCCGGCGAGGGAGCCGAGCGAGAGGTCGATCTCACCGAGCAGCAGGACGAACACCACGCCGACCGCGATCAGGCCGGGCCCGGCGATCCACTTGGTGATGTTGGTCAGGTTGTCGGCCTGCAGGAAATGGCCGGTGACGCTCTGGAAGATGACGGCGATCAGGACCAGGCCGATGACGACCGGCAGCGAGCCGAGATCACCGCTCTTGATCTTGCGGCGGAACTCCTCCAGGTAGCCGGCGAAGCCGCCCTGGCGGACCAGCAGCCGGGGGTCGGTCGCCGGTGCGGCGGAGGTTCCTCCCGCGGCCGGGGTGGGGGTGGTCTGGCTGGTGCTCACTTCGCTTCCTCCGCTATGCGTGCCTGGCGCCGGGTGACGGCGTTGTCGGTGGCGCCGGTGATGGCGGAGATGATCTCCTCGTGCGAGGTCCCGGCCACCGGGAAGACCCCGTTGTTGCGGCCCAGGCGCAGGACGGCGACGGTGTCGGCGACCGCCTTGACGTCCGCCATGTTGTGGCTGATCAGGATGACGCCGAGGCCGCGCTCGCGCAGCCGCTCGACCAGGTCGAGGACCTGCGCGGTCTGCTCGACGCCGAGGGCGGCGGTCGGCTCGTCCAGGATGACGATCTTGGGGTCGCCGACCAGGGCACGGGCGATGGCGACGACCTGGCGCTGTCCGCCGGAGAGCGCGGCGATCGGGATCCGCACGCTGGGGATCCGGATCGAGAGGGTGTCCAGCAGTTCCTTGGCGCGCCGTTCCATGGCGACCTCGTCCAGCGTGCCGTGGCGGCGCAGTTCACGGCCGAGGAAGAGGTTGGCGACGACGTCGAGGTTGTCGCAGAGCGCGAGGTCCTGGTAGACGGTGGCGACGCCGAGCGCCTGGGCGTCCTGGGGGCGGCCGATGCGCACGGCGCGGCCCTCCCAGCTGATCTCGCCCTCGTCGATCGGGTGGACGCCGGCGATCGTCTTGACCAGCGTGGACTTGCCGGCGCCGTTGTCGCCGACCAGCGCGACGACTTCGCCGGCGTGGACGTCGAGGTCGACGTCGGTGAGTGCCTGGACGGCGCCGAAGCGCTTGGAGACCTCGCGCAGCGCCAGTACGGGTGCGCCTGTCACGTGAACCATCTCCTGCGGGGTAGTGCGTGGGGTGGGGTGGGGTTCGCGCAGGGCGGCGGGCCGGCGCTCCCCGGATGGGACGGGGAGCGCCGTGGCCACTGCTCCTGGCGGGCGCGTTACTTGATGCCGGCGGCGGTGCAGGCGGCGGCGAAGTCGGCGGTGCAGATGTCCGCGGCCTTGTAGAGGCCGTCGGCGATGACGGTGTCGTTGATGTTCGCCTTGGTGACGACCTTGGGCTCCAGCAGCTTGGCCGGGATGGCCTTGTCGGTGTCGCTGTCCACGCTCACGGAGGCGACGGACCTGACGTCCTTGCCCTGCAGCAGGTTGACGGCGAGTTCGGCGGCGCTGTCGGCGAGCGGCTTGTACGCCTTGTAGATGGTGTACGCCTGGTCGCCCGCGACGATCCGCTGGACGGCGTCGAGGCCGGCGTCCTGGCCGCCGACCGGCACGCTGATGCCGGCGGACTTCAGCTGGGTCACGATGGCGCCCGCCATACCGTCGTTGGCGGAGTAGACGGCCTGGAACCCGTCCTTGCCGAACTGGGTGATGGCGGCGCCGATCTTCTGGCCGGCCACGGTGGGCTTCCACTCACCGGACTGCTCGTAGACGACCTTCTTGACCTTGCCGTCGAGGGTCTTGTGCGCACCCTCCTTGAACTTCGCGGCGTTCGGGTCGGCCTCGTCGCCGTTGATCATGACGATGTTGGAGTCGGCGGCCTTGGCGCCGAGCGCGTCCAGCAGGGCCTGGCCCTGGAGCTCTCCGACCTTCTCGTTGTCGAACGAGACGTAGGCCGAGACCGGGCCGGTGGCCAGGCGGTCGTAGGCGACGACCTTGACGCCCTTGTCGGCGGCCTCCTTCACCCAGGACTGGGTGGACTTGGCGTCGAAGGCGTCCAGGATGATCACCTTCACACCCTGGGTGATCAGGGTGTCGAACTGCTGCTTCTGCTTGGCGGCGCTGCCCTCGGCGTTGCTGTACTGCACCTTGCAGTCCGGGCAGAGGGACTTGACCTTGGCCTCGATGAAGGGCCGGTCGAAGGACTCGTAGCGCGTGGAGGAGGCGTTCTCCGGGAGCAGCAGGCCGATGGACTTGGTGTCACCGGAGCTCGCGGTGTCCTTCTTGTCGCCGCCGGCCTTGCCGCAGGCTGCCATGGACAGGGCCATCGAGACCGCAGCGGTGCCGATGACGAGGCGGCGCGTCATTGCGTTCATGTGGGGGGTGCCTCCCTGACGGTGCCGCAACGCTGCGGCGGGGTGGGAGGAGTAAATCCGCCGCCGCGGCATGACGTCAATAAGTAAATCCAACGCCGGGCAAGTCGAGGGCTTTTCGTTATCTTCATGAACACCTATCCGCGATTGAAACTTGGAGGAACCTCCGAGTACCAATCTGACAGGGCATGACAGAACGGACGAATCGGCACGCCCGACCGCTGTGACCTGGTACGGACCTGAGGGGGTCGGAGCAGGACCAGAGCATCACGACTTCTTCGCGCGCTCTCCACATTCTCTTGACAAGGACAGGGCAAGTCACGTCTTGCGTTCAAGAGTTTGAGCGGAGAGCGCGAAACAACCGCCCCACCCGCCTCAGTCGGCACCGGATTCACCCGCGACGCGGGCGCGGTAGCGGCCCGGTGTGGTGCCGAAGAGGCGGCTGAACGCGTGCGAAAGGGCGTACGGCGTGCTGTAGCCCACCCGGCGGGCGATCGCGTCCAGCGGATCGTCGGTCTGCCGGAGCAGGGTGGCGGCGCGGGTCATCCGCCACCAGGCGAGGTATGCCATCGGCGGCCGGCCGACCAGGGCGGTGAAGCGCCGGGTGAGCGTGGCACGGGAGACGCCGGCCTCGGCGGCGAGGTCGTCGGTGCTCCAAGCCCGGGCCGGGTCCTCGTGCACGGCCCGCAGCGCGGCGGCCACCACCGGGTCGCCGAGCGCCGCCGGCCAGCGCCCGCCGGACGTGGGAACGCCGGGCGTGGGACCGCCGGGCGTGGGACCGCCGGAGGTGGGACCGGCCGCCTCGGGCGGCGATGCCGACCGGTCGGCCCCGGACTCCTTCGTCAGCCAGGCCCGCACCATGTACACCAGCAGCAGGTCGATCAGGCTGGGCACGGCCAGCGCCGAGCCGGCCCGGTCCGCGACCAGCTCGCCGCCCAGCAGGTCCACGGCAGCCCGAAGCTGGGGGTGGCTGCCGACCCGGTTCGGCAGGTGGACGACGTCCGGTAGCTCCTGCATCAGCGGGTGCGTGCGGCTGTGGTCCAGCCGGTACTTGCCGCAGAGCAACTCGGCGACGGGACCCGCCTGTTCGGGGGCACCGGCGGGCGGGGTCGGGACCGGGCGGCCGGGGCCGAGCAGCCGGTCGACGGAGACCGCCCGCGCGGCCTCCGCCGGCTCCAACGGCGCGCTCGCGATCACATGGCCCGTCCCGTGCGGCAGCAGCACCGCGTCCCCCGAGCCGAGGCTCACCGGCGCGCCACCGTCCGGCAGCAGCCAGCAGCCGCCCTCCAGCACCACGTGGAAACCGGCCCCGTCGTACCCGGGGATCCGCGCGCACCACCGGCCCCCCACCCGCAGCCGGTTGGACGACGGCTGTCCGATCCGCACGGCGGCAATCGCGTCACTGACCACATCCATGGGCTCATGCTAGTCCGTACGGTGCATGACTGAGCCGCTCCCGTATCCGGACGAGCGGTTCGCGCATTGAGCAGCTCACCCGCTGCTCCCTAGGCTCAGGATCAGCGGAGGCGAGAGCGCCGCCGCAGGACCTCGCGGGGAGAGACACCATGGAGCGGATCGTGCTCGGCGACGCCGAGATCATCAGGGTGGTCGAGTGGCAGGGGCCGTTCGTACCGGCCCCTGCCCTCGTGCCCGGGGTGGCGGCTGCCACCTGGAAGGAGAACGAGCACTGGCTGGCACCCGACCACTGGGAGCCGTCCACCGACAGCTACGTCGGAACACTGCAGACCTGGGTCATCCGCCACGGAGGCCGGACCGTGCTCGTGGACACGGGCGTGGGCAACGGACGCGAGCGCCCGAACTCGCCGCAGTTCCACCACCGGCAGGGTGACTTCCCCGGCCGGCTCGCGGCGGCGGGCGTACGACCGGAGGAGGTCGACGTGGTGGTCAACACCCACCTGCACGCCGACCACGTCGGCTGGAACACCGTCGACCAGGGCGGTACGTGGGTGCCCACCTTCCCCAACGCCGTCTACCTCATGCCGGCCGCCGACCACGCCGGCCTCGCCGCCGCCACCGATCCGCAGGACGACCGGTACCAGATGTTCGCCGACAGCGTCCTGCCGGTCCAGCAGGCCGGGCAGGCGGTGCGCTGGGAGGGCACCCACCGGATCGACGACGCACTCACCCTGGAGGCCGCGCCCGGCCACACCCCCGGCTCCTCGGTGCTCCGGCTCGCTTCGCGCGGCGAACGAGCCGTGTTCGTGGGCGACTTGCTGCACAGCCCGGTACAGCTCCTGCACCCCTCCTGCAACAGCTGCTTCTGCGAGGACCAGGCCCAGGCCGCGACAAGCCGGCTGCGCGTCCTCGAACGGGCTGCGGACAAGCTCGAGTTGGTGATCCCGGCGCACTTCGGTGGCACGGGAGCCGCCGAAGTGCGGCGCGACGGTTCGGGGTTCACCGTCTCCCGCTGGATGGCCTGAGGAGGGGCCGCCCCGGCCCGGCCCGGACCCCCGTGCCGGGCCGGCCGGGCCGGGAACCGGAACCGGCCCCGTCCGCACCGGCCCCGGTCAGCGCCGGATCGCGTCGACCACCCGGGAGAGGTCCTGCTCGGCGACGTCCGGGTGGGCGAGCAGGACGTCCCGGACGGCGGTGAGGACGGGGCCGCCGCCGGCCAGGGCGAGGTCCTTGGCCGCCAGCCGGACCGGGAAGTCGGAGTCCTCGCTGCGGGCGCGCGCCACCGCGCCGGCCAGCGGACCCCGGGAGAGCGCGCCGAGGGCGAGCTCCTCCGGCAGGCCAAGCGAGTCGGCCAGCGCGAGCGCCTCGCCGACCACCGCGACCGCCCCGACCATCGCACCGATCACGACGAGCTTGAGGGCGGCACCCGCACCGGGGCCGCCGCAACGCACCACCGTGCCGAAGACGTCGAGCACCGGCTGCGCGCGGTCGAGGTCCTCGGTCCGGCCGCCCGCCAGCACGGTCAGGCCGCCGGCGGCAGCCGGGCCGACGCTGCCCAGCACCGGCGCGTCCACCAGGGCCACCCCGTCGGGCAGGCGGCCACGAAGAGCAGCCGTGGCGTCCGGACCGATGGACGACATGTCGATCCAGAGCGTGCCGGGTGCCAGCTCCGCCGCGAACTGCCCGGCCACCGACTCGACCGCCGCCGGGTCGGCCAGCATGGTGATGACGACGCCGGCGCCGGCGACGGCCTCAGCGGGCGTCGCCGCCGCATCGAGCCCCTCGGTCTTGGCGGGGCTGCGGTTCCACACCGTCAACGGGTGTCCGGAGGAGGTGAGTCGACGGGCCATCGGCAGGCCCATCCGGCCGAGTCCGAGAAATGCGATCTTTTCCATGGCCTCCACGCTAGGGAGGGCAAAGACAGGCGACAAGCGAATGTCTCGCATGGTAGCCATGCGGAATGGACATGTCCTGGCTCGAAGTCTTCCGCACCGCCGCCCGCCTGGGCTCATTCACCGCCGCCGGTGAGCGACTCGGGTTCACCCAGTCGGCGATATCCCGTCAGATCTCGACCCTGGAGGCAGAGTTCGGGGTCGTCCTGTTCGACCGGCTGGCGCGCGGAGTCCGGCTCACCGAGCACGGACGCACGCTGCTGCCGCACGCGGAGGCGCTGCTCGACCGCCTCGACGGCACCCGGCGGGAGCTGGCCGCCCTGGCCGGGCTCAACCTCGGCCGGCTGCGGGTCGGCGCCTTCGACAGCGCCAACGCCGCCCTGGTGCCGGGAGCGCTGGCGGCCTTCCGGGCCGCCCACCCCCAGGTCTCGATCTCGCTCACCGAGGGGCTCTCGGCCGCCCTGCTCGACCGGCTGCGGGAGGGCGACACCGACCTCGCGGTGGTCGTCGGCCCTCCCGAACAGCTCTACGACGCCGAGGCGTTCGACCTCCGGCCGCTGGTCGAGGACGTGGTCCTGGTGGCGCTCCCCCGCGACCACCCGCTGGCCGGCCGCAGCCGCCTGCGGCTGGCCGAACTCGCCGAGGAGAACTGGATCGCCGGCAGCCGCAACGTCGAGTCCACCCTGCTCGCCGCCGGACTGCGCAGCGGGTTCCGGCCCCGCATCGAATACGTGGTGGCGGGCTGGACCGCCAAGTTGGGCCTGGTCGCCGCCGGGCTGGGGCCCACCCTCATCCCGTCGCTGGCCGCGCGCGCCGCACGACCCGACGTCGCCCTGGTCGCCCTGCACCCGGAGGACACCCCCGTCCGCCTGGTGCAGACCGCCACCCGCCGCGGCCAGTCCCTGCCACCGGCGATCGCCGCCTTCCTCGACATCCTCCGGGCGGCGGCAGGAGCACCGGGAGCACCCGGGTCGGCACAAGCACCGGGAGCGGCAGAACCAGCGGGAGCAGCCGGAGCACCGGTCCTGCCGTGACGCCGGGCCCGCGGCCGCGCCCGCAGCCAGGCCCGCCGCCGGCGGCAGAAGACAGGCGCTACGCCCGACCGACCCGCACCCCGCCGAGCAGGCCCCAGGCGTCCACCCGGACGGTCGGGCCGCCGGGCTCGGTCGGCCCGTCGTCGCTCACCCCGCCGAGGCGCAGGCCGCCCACCACCACGCGCACGTTCGGCCGGACGGTGAGGCGCACCCCGCCTATCAGGCTCAGCTTGGTGATCCGCAGCTCGGCGCCGTCCGGGAGGTCCACGTCGGTCAGATCGACGTCCGCGCCGCCGATCAGCGAGGCCGTCACCGTTCGCTCGTGGATGGTCTTCCCGGCCAGCCGGTGACCGCCGATGATGCTCACGTGGAGGTCGGTCCGGTCGTTGTCCTGCTCGATGCTCTTCGTCATGCCCCTACGGTAGGGCTCCCGCCTCGCCGCCCGGCAGTGTGTCAGTGCCTGCCTTTCCCGTGACAGTTGTCACCCCCGGGGCGCCGGCGATGTCACTCGGCCCGGACGGCGATCAGGCAGGTGTCGTCCTCGGTGTCGGCCGGGCTGAGCTCCAACAACCGGTCGAGGTACTGCTCCAGGTCGTCGCCGGGGGCGCCGGCCGCGCGGATCAGCTCGTCCACCGAGTCCTCGACCGGCCGGTCGCGCCGCTCCACCAGCCCGTCGGTGTAGAGCAGCAGGACGTCGCCTGGGTCCAGCCGCCCGGTCCGCTCCTCGTACTCCGTCCCCTCCAGCGCCCCGAGCAGCACGCCGTGCGGCAGTGGCAGCACCTCCGCCCCGGCCCTGCCGAGCCGGATCGGCGGCAGGTGGCCCGCCCTGGCCCAGCGCAGCGCCCCGGTGACCGGGTCGAAGAGCACGCAGACGGCGGTGGCGGTGACCTCGCCGGGTTCGCGCAGGGCGACGGTGTTGGCCCAGCCGAGCAGCCGTCCGGGGCCGGCGCCGGTGACGGCGAGGCCGCGCAGTGCGTGCCGGAGCGCGACCATGCCGGTGGCCGCCCCGACGCCGTGGCCGGCCACGTCGCCGACGGCGAGCAGCACCTTCCGGTCGGGCAGCAGCAGGACGTCGTACCAGTCACCCCCGACCCGGTCGTGTTGGGCCGCCGGACGGTAGCGGACGGCGGCGTGCAGCCCGGTGGTGCCGAGCGGCGGCGGCTCGGGCGGCAGGATCGCCTGCTGGAGCCGGAGGGCGAGCCGCTCGCGCTCGGCGGCCTCCTGTTCGGTGTCGGCGAGCCGCTCCCGGGTGGCACCGAGCGCGACCTCGGTCCAGTGCTGGGAGGAGACGTCGTGGTACGCGCCGCGGACCGCGGTCAGCCGGCCCGCGTCGTCGACGACGGGCTCGGCGATGATCCGGGTGTAGCGCTGGGAGCCGTCGGGCCGGACCAGCCGGAAGACCGCGAAGGAGGAGCGGTGGCGCCGCTGGACGGTGTCCAGCAGGCGGCGGACGGCGGGCTCGTCGTCCGGGTGGGCGTGGTCGGCGAGGCGGGCCAGCGGGACGGGCGGGGCCTCGGGGGGCAGCCCGTAGAGTTCGGCGAGGCCGTCGTTCCAGAGGATCCGGCCGGTCGCGGTGGATTCCTCGAACCCGCAGACCCGGGCGAGCCGTTGGGCCTGGCGCAGCAGCCCGGCCTGCTCGCCCTCGCCGTCCCGTTCGGTGGTGAGCTGCCAGCTGACCAGCAGCCGTCCGTCCAGCGGGGCGACGGAGAGCCGGACGGTGGCGGGCAGCGGGGCGTCGCCGCGGCGGAAGACCAGGTGCAGGCGCTCGCCGGGCCGGGGTTCCCCGGTGGTGTGGGCGTCGGCGAGCAGGTCGTAGAGGCCGGCGGCGCAGGCGTCCGGGTAGGTCTCCAGCAGCGAGGCGCCCTCCAGTGCGGCGCGGGGGCGGTCGAGCGGGTCGCGGAACCGCGCGTTGGTCCGGGCGATCCGGAAGTCGGCCAACCGGCCGTCGCGGAGCAGCGGTTGCAGCAGCAACGCGGGGGTGAGCAGGCCGTCGAGCAGCGCACCGGCCGGGTCGGGTGCCGGCGGGCCTGGCGGGTCGGGCGGGTCGGTGGTGTCGAGCAGGGTGGCGCAGAGGTCGGCGAGGGCGTACAGCTGGCGGCGGAGGCTCTGGGTGAGGGCTGGGGCGGGCCCCGGCCAGAGCAGTTCGAGCGCGCCGCGGCACCGGCCGGCGTCGACCAGTGGAAGGACGGCGCGGTCGGCCGCGGGCCCGCCGACCGAGACGGCGGAGGGGCGCCGACCGGTGGGCCAGAGCTCGCGCCCGGTGTGCACGACGTACTGGGCGGGGGTGTCGACGCCCGGCGGGACGCGGCTCCAGGGCTGCGCCTCGGCGGTGGTCAGGCCCGCGTGGGCGGCCAGCGCGAGTGCTCCGCCGGGCAGACGCTGCCAGAGCACGACGGCGCGGGCGCCGAGTGGTCCGGCGCTCTGGTCGAGTACGGCCTCGGCCGCCCGTTGCAGGTCGGGGACGGCGGCCAGGGCCGGGGTGACGAGGAGGGGGCCGGGCCCGGCTGGTCCGCCGGGCCCGCCGGGCGGTTCGCCGGGCTCGCCGGGCGGTTCGCCGGGCTCGGGCGGCTTCACGGCCTCGGGCGGCTTCTGGGGCTCGGGCGACGTCTGGGGCTCGAACCGCCGCACGGCCTCGGGCGACGTCTGGAGCGCGGACAGCCGCACGGCCTCGGGCGCTCCCGCGAGGTCGGCGGCGAGCACGGCGACGGGCTGCCCGGCCTCACGGGCCAGCCGGGCGAGGCGGGCGGCGGCCTCGGCGGGCGTGCACCGCAGCCGTTCGGCGAGGATCCCGGTGGCGACGTCCACCGCGGCCCGGTCCCGTTCCCCGGCCCGCAGCCGGTCGGCGTCCTGCCGTAGCCGGCGGACGGTGTCGGCGAGCTCCTGCGCGACGGCCCCGGCACCGCCCTGCCCGGCACCGTGCCCGGCTGTCATGACACGTCCAGCCAGTGCCGCATCCGGTCGAGCAGGCGCTCGGTGTCGACGGGCTTGGTGATGTGGTCGTCGGCGCCGGCGTCCAGGCTCTTGGCCCGGTCGCCGGGCATCGCCTTGGCGGTGACGGCGATCACCGGGATCCGGGCGAGCCGCCGGTCGGCCCGGATCGCGCCGATCGCGGCGTAGCCGTCGAGCCCGGGCATCATCACGTCCATCAGGACCACGTCGGTCTCGGGGTGGGCGCGGAGTTGGTCGAGCCCGGCCCGGCCGTCGGCCGCGTACAGGACGGTCACGCCGCGCTGTTCCAGGGCGGCGGTGAGCGCGAACACGTTGCGCACGTCGTCGTCCACGATCAGGGCGGTACGCCCGGCGAGCGGCTCGTCGGCGGCCCGCGCGCGGTCCGGCGGGGCGATGGGACGCCCGCCCAGGCAGCCGATGATCCGTTCGCGCAGCTCGTCCAGGCCGGTGACGGTCTCGATCCCGCCGGGGCCCGGCCCGCCCGGCCCACCTGGCCCGTCGCCGCGGTAGCCGAGGACGGGCGCCTCGCCGACCCGCTCGCCCACCGCGGTCGCGGCCGCCCGGAGGAAGTCCGCGGGCAGCGCCAGGTCGAGGACGACGCAGCGGTACGGGCCCTGGTCGAGCGCGGCCCGCAGCCCGTCCTGGTCGCCGGCGGTGCGGACCAGGGCCGGGGGCGTCCGGTCGCCGAGCGCGGCCGCCGCGTTCCCGGCGAGCAGGGTCAGCAGTCCGGGCGGACCTGCCTCGACCACCAGCACGCTCGGCTCGGCCGGGGCCACGGGCGGGGCGGCTGCGGTGTCCTGCTCCCGCTCCCGCACCCGGGTGCCGAGCGGCAGGTAGAGGCTGAAGCAGCTGCCCGCGCCGGGGCTGGACTTGACGGTGATGGTGCCGCCGAGCAACCGGGCCAGCTCACGGCTGATCGACAACCCGAGGCCGGTGCCGCCGTAGCGACGGCTGGTGGTGCCGTCGGCCTGCTGGAAGGCGCCGAAGACGGTGTCCAGGTGGGCGGGGTCGATGCCGATGCCGGTGTCCTCCACCCGGAAAGCCACCGCCGCGCCGGCCCGGCCGAGTTCGTCCGGGAGGCCGGCGCCGGAGACGCGCTCGATCCTCAGCTCGACCCGCCCGGTGTCGGTGAACTTGAGCGCGTTGGACAGCAGGTTGCGCAGCACCTGGCGCAACCTGGCCTGGTCGGTGACCAGTTCTGCGGGCAGGGCCGGGTCGACGGTGACACCGAAGGCCAGTTCCTTCTGGTCGGCCAGCGGCTTGAACGCGGACTCGACGTACTCCAACAGCTCGCGCACGGCGAAGGGTTCGGGGCTGAGCTCCATCTTCCCGGCCTCGACCTTGGAGAGGTCGAGGATGTCGTTGATGAGCTGGAGCAGGTCGGAGCCGGCCGAGTGGATGACGCCCGCGTACTCGACCTGTTTGGACGTCAGGTTGCCGGCCGGGTTCTGGGCGAGCAACTGGGCGAGGATCAGCAGGCTGTTGAGCGGGGTGCGCAGCTCGTGGCTCATGTTGGCCAGGAACTCGGACTTGTACATCGAGGCGAGGCTGAGCTCCCGGGCCCGCTCCTCCAGCTCCTGCCGGGCCTGCTCGATCTCCAGGTTCTTGGCCTCGATGTCGCGGTTGCGCTCGGCCAACAGGGCCGCCTTCTCCTCCAGTTCGGCGTTGGAGCGCCGAAGCTCCTGCTGGCCTTCCTGCAACTCCTCGGACCGGGCCTGGAGTTCGGCGGTGAGCCGCTGGGACTCGCCGAGCAGTTCGTCGGTGCGCGCGTTGGCCAGCAGGGTGCCGATGTTGACGCCGCAGGACTCGGCGAACTGCTCCAGGAAGTCGCGGTGGACCTGGCTGAAGGGGTGGACGGAGGCGAACTCCAGCACGCCGATCAGCCACTCCTCCAAGGCGATCGGCAGGATCACCAGCGCGCGGGCGTCCGCCCGTCCGGCTCCGGAGGCGAGGGTGGCGTAGCCGGGCGGCAGGTCGTCGACGGCGACGGTGCGGCGGCTGCGGGCGGCCTGGCCGACCAGGGACTCGCCGAGCCGCAGCCGTTGCGGCCCCTCGCCGGCCGCACGGCCGTAGCAGCTGATCAGGACGAGCTCGGTGCCGGAGGGGGTCTCCTCGGCGAGGTAGAACGCGCCGAACTGGGCGCCGACCAGCGGCGTCAGCTCGTCGGTGATCATGTCGGCGACGGCCCGGATCTCCCGCCGGGCCTGGACGGCGCCGGAGAACCGGGCGAGGTTGGTCTTGAGCCAGTCCTGTTCCTGGTTGGCGCGGGTGGTCTCGCGCAGCGACCCGACCATCGCGTTGATGTTGTCCTTGAGGTCGGCGACCTCGCCGGAGGCGTCGACGGTGATCGACCGGGTGAGGTCCCCGGCGGCGACGGCGCTGGTCACCTCGGCGATCGCGCGGACCTGCCGGGTGAGGTTGCCGGCCAGGCCGTTGACGTTCTCGGTGAGCCGCTTCCAGGTGCCGGAGACGCCCTCGACCTCGGCCTGGCCGCCCAGCCGGCCCTCGCTGCCGACCTCCCGGGCGACCCGGGTCACCTCGGCGGCGAACGAGGAAAGCTGGTCGACCATGGTGTTGATGGTGGTCTTCAGCTCCAGGATCTCGCCGCGGGCGTCCACGTCGATCTTGAGCGTGAGGTCGCCCTGGGCGACGGCGGTGGTGACCTGGGCGATGTTGCGGACCTGGTTGGTCAGGTTGTTCGCCATCGAGTTGACGTTCTCGGTGAGGTCCTTCCACGTCCCGGCGACGTTCGGGACGAGCGCCTGGCCGCCGAGGATGCCCTCGGTGCCGACCTCGCGGGCGACGCGCGTCACCTCGTCGGCGAACGCGGACAGGGTGTCCACCATGGTGTTGATCGCGTCGGCGAGCGCCGCCACCTCGCCCTCGGCCTCGACGGTGATCCGGCGCGAGAGGTCTCCGCGGGCGACCGCCGTCGCCACCTCGGACATCGAGCGGACCTGTCCGGTGAGGTTGGAGGCCATCACGTTGACGTTGTCGGTGAGGTCCTTCCAGGTGCCCGAGACACCCCGGACGGTGGCCTGCCCGCCGAGGTTGCCGGCCGTGCCGACCTCCCGGGCCACCCGGGTGACCTCGTCCGCGAAGGCGGAGAGCTGGTCGACCATCGTGTTGATGGTCTCCTTGAGCTCCAGGATCTCGCCGCGCGCGTCCACCCGGACCTTCTGGGTGAGGTCGCCGTCGGCGACCGCGGTGGCGACCTGGGCGATCGCCCGGACCTGGCTGGTGAGGTTGCCGGCCATGAAGTTCACCGAGTCGGTGAGGTCCCGCCAGGTTCCGGCCACCCCGGGCACCTGCGCCTGCCCGCCGAGCCGCCCGTCGGTGCCCACCTCACGGGCCACCCGGGTCACCTCGTCCGCGAAGGCGGAGAGCTGGTCGACCATCGTGTTGACGGTGTTCTTGAGCTCCAGGATCTCGCCGCGCGCGTCCACCTCGATCTTCTGGGTGAGGTCGCCGCGGGCCACCGCCGTGGTGACCTGGGCGATGTTCCGCACCTGCGAGGTCAGGTTGCCCGCCATCGCGTTGACGGAGTCGGTGAGGTCCTGCCACGTGCCGAAGACGCCGGGCACCTGTGCCTGTCCGCCGAGCCGCCCGTCGGTGCCCACCTCACGGGCGACCCTGGTCACCTCGGAGGTCACCCGGGAGAGTTGCTCGGCCATGCCGTTGAAGACAGTGGCGATCTCGCCGAGCAAGCCGGGCTGGTCGGCGGCGAGCCGGGTGCCGAAGTCTCCGTCGCGCACCGCCGTCAGGCCGTCCAGCAGCCGGCGCAGGCCTGACTCGGCCAGCTCCGCGGGCGGGTCGGCGGGCGTGGCCGACGAGTCCACCGGGAGGTCGTCCACTGGTCCCAGCCTCCGGATCGGGCGCACGGCGGGGCGCTCCGTCCGGGCTGCCCCGAGCTGTGGGGGCGGCGGCGCCGCCCCGTTCCACTCTGCCACCGGAGGGACGGCGGCGACACGTGGGCCTCGGCCCGCACACACCGGCCCGATCCGCTAGGGCGGTGCCTCGCCCCGGATCCGGAAGGCATCCGTGGCGCCGGTGAGTTCGAGCATCCGCAGCACCAGCGGCCGGGGGCGGGCCAGTTCGATCCGGCTGCCGTCGTCCTCGGCGCGGGCCCGGGCGCGCAGCATCACGTTCAGGCCGGTCGAGTCGCAGAACTCCAGGCCCCCGCAGTCGATCACGACGACGGTGCCGGGGCTCTCCAGCGCGCGGTCCAGGGCGGCGCGCACCGGCTCGGCGGTGTCGAGGTCGAGTTCACCGCGGAGGGTGAGCACCGTTCCCTCGGCCCACGGGCGCGCCTCGACGGTCAGCCCGCCCGGTTCGGCCGCCGGGTCGGCGTTCTTCGGCGTGCGACGCTTCATGGGCTCGGCTCCTCCCGCCCGCGTCTGCCGGGTCCTTCCACGATAGGCCTGTTCGGCCTGGTCCGGGGCCGCCTGCGGGACCGGTCCCGTTCCGCATCCGCCGGGGGCGGTCAGGTCCCTCCCGCCATGGTTCGGTGCCCGACTCCCGGGTAGACGCGGCGCAGGAACAGGGGACCCGACCGGCCGTACCGGCGGAGAGCCCGACCGGAGAGCCCGACGGCCCGGGCACCGAGGAGGAGAGCGCCATGCCCCGAGGATCGAGCCCCAAGCGGGAGCGACAGTACGAGCACATCAAGGAGAGCGCGCTCGACCGCGGCGAGAGCAGGGAGCGGGCCGAGGAGATCGCCGCCCGGACGGTGAACAAGGAAAGGGCCCGCCACGGCGAGTCCAGGACGGCGAGCCGCTCCTCCACCCACGACATCTCCTCCGGCCGGCGGGGCGGTCTGCGCTCGCACCAGGGCGCCCAGGGCCCCACCTACGACCAGCTGTACAACGAGGCCAAGCAGCGCAACATCAAGGGGCGTTCGAAGATGAACAAGCGGGAGCTGGAGCACGCGCTCGGACGCTAGCGCCGAGCACGCGCCCGGACGCCGAGCGACACACGGCGCAGCCCGCCCTGCGGAAGGAGGCGGTCGCGATGACCGTACCGACACCCCCTGACCCGGACACCGGTCCGTTCCCCCACCCGTACCCCGGCCCGCCCAAGCCCGGCCGGGAGCCCGATCCGGCACCCCCGCCGGTCCCTCCCTTCCCGGACCCGCTGCCGGGTCCGGACCCGGCGCCGCGTCCGGAGCCCCCGCCCGACGCCGCCGTCCGGCGCATCCCCTCGCCGTCCGGCAACGTGACCCGCGCCCGGGCCTGCCGCTCGACCACGCGCAGCCCGTGACCGCCGGGGCGGCCGTGTCCCGGGAAGGTGTCCTCGCCCGCCGGGCGGCAGAACCGGCCCGCGCGGCCGGACCGGCGCCGCCGGGCCGACAGGGGCGAGGGAGGCGAATGCCGTGACGACCCCGGAGACCGGCGGCCCGGCCGCCTCACCCGACCCTCCCCGGACGGGCCGGCACGAGTCGCCGGAGGAGCGGGCCGACCGCCGCTGGGGCGAGATGCTCCAGGAGGTGCGAGTGGCACAGACCGGCTCGCAGATCCTCTTCGGCTTCCTGCTGAGCGTGGTCTTCATGCCCCGCTTCGCCCAACTCGGCGACTTCGACCGCGGACTCTACGTGCTGACGGTGGTCATGGGCGCCCTGGCCACCGGTGCACTGACCGCCCCCGTCTCGTACCACCGGGTGCTGGCCGGCCGCCGCCTCAAACCACAGCTGGTGGACGGCGCGGCGCGTCTCGTCGGGGTCGGGCTGGTGCTGCTGGCCCTCACCGTCAGCTCGGCTCTGCTGCTCCTGCTGCGGGTCGCCACAGGTTCGGCGACGACGGCCGCGGGGATCACCGCGGGCGTCATGCTCTGGTTCGCCGCCTGTTGGCTGGTCCTGCCCGTCCAGGCGCTGCGCCGCCACCACGGGCACGGGCCCGACCGGGGTCAGGACCGGCCCTGAGCCCGGCTCGCCGTCAACCCCACCACTGCTCGGGGACGGCGTCCGCCTCCTCCGGCGGGCCGGCCGCCGGAGGGGCCGGTTCGGGGCCGGCCGTGACCAGCAGGCCGTCGCTCCCGGCCGCGGCCACCCGGTAGCCGGATTCGCGCAGCACCACGGCGACGGCCCCGCTGACCGCCGCCCGGATGCCCTCGGCGGGCGGCGGCCCCGCCGCACCCTCGTGCCCGCCTGCCACTGCCGCGCCTGCCGCGTCGGCCTGACCGGTCGGCTCCGCCCGCTCCGGGGCGGGGGTCCAGCCCACCACCACGCCCTGCGGCCGGTGGCCGATCCGCAGGCCCGACGGGCCCGGCCCGGTGTCGAACCCGGCGCGGGCCAGGGTCGCGGTCACGTCCTCGAAGAGTTCCCGGTGATCCACCATTGGCGCAGCGTAGGCCCCTGGGCGCGCCCTCCCGGCGCACGGCGCGCGCCGAAACGGTTCAGCGCCCCGCCAACAGCACCCGGGCGCACCACACCCGCTCCCACCGGCGGCCGATCGCCCCGCACACCCCCCGGACGGCCCGACACGAGCGGCCGTACGGGCCGATGGACGTGCACAGGCGGCCCCCTGCCGACAGCATGACAGAGTAAGCGCTCCATCACTTTGAGCAACGTGGCCAGTGGATCGGCGGATCCGCGCGCCGGCGAACCCGGCGGCCCCGTATCGAGAGGTCCCATGATCACATCAATCCGCCGGCCGGCAGCTCCGCAGGCGGGCTCCCCGGTCGGTACGCAGCGGACGCCGGGGAGCCGGTCGTGAGCAGCCACCAGAAGTCGCGCCCGGGACCGGCCAACAGCACGCGTGCGGCGCCCGCGAACAAGGCCGAGGCCCTCGCCGACTGGACCGACGGCCGGCTCGGCATCTACGCCCTGGCCAAATCCAACATCCGCAAGATCTTCCCGGACCACTGGTCCTTCATGTTGGGCGAGATCTGCCTGTACACCTTCGTCGTCATCATCCTGACCGGTGTCTGGCTGACCCTGTTCTTCAAGCCCTCGATGGCCGAGGTGATCTACGAGGGCAGGTACATCCCGCTCAGGGGCGTCCAGATGTCCGAGGCCTACGCCTCGACCGTGGACATCAGCTTCGACCTGCGCGGCGGTCTGCTGATCCGTCAGATCCACCACTGGGCGGCGATCGTCTTCGTCGCCGCCATGCTCGTGCACATGATGCGGGTGTTCTTCACCGGGGCGTTCCGCAAGCCGCGCGAGATCAACTGGCTCTTCGGCGCGGGCCTGCTCATCCTCGGCATGTTCGACGGCTTCATGGGCTACTCGCTGCCCGACGACCTGCTCTCCGGCACCGGCCTCCGGTTCATGGAGGGGGCGATCCTCGCCGTCCCGATCGTCGGCACCTACATGAGCTTCTTCCTCTTCGGCGGGCAGTTCCCCGGCACGGAGATCGTGCCGCGGCTGTTCACCGTGCACATCCTGCTGATCCCGGGGATCATGCTGGGCCTGCTGGTGGCCCACCTGATCCTGGTCTTCTACCACAAGCACACCCAGTTCGCCGGGCCCGGCCGCACCCGTGACAACGTGGTCGGCATGCCGCTGATGCCGGTCTACATGGCCAAGGCGGGCGGGTTCTTCTTCCTGGTGTTCGGCGTGATCGCCGTGATGTCGGCGATCGCCACCGTCAACCCCATCTGGGCGTACGGCCCGTACCGGCCCGACCAGGTGTCCACCGACGCCCAACCGGACTGGTACATGGGGTACTCCGAGGGCCTGATCCGCGTGATGCCGGGCTGGGAGATCAGCGTCTGGGGCGGACACACCCTCAACATGGGCGTCTTCATCCCGCTGATGATCTTCCCGACGGTGCTGGTGGCGCTCTGGTCCTACCCCTTCCTGGAGGCCTGGATCACCGGCGACAAGCGTGAGCACCACATCGCCGACCGCCCGCGCAACGCCCCCGTCCGCACCGCCTTCGGCGCGGCCTGGATCAGCCTCTACCTGGTGCTGCTGGCCGGCGGCGGCAACGACCTGCTCGCCACCCACTTCGACCTGTCGATCAACGCGATCACCTACGCGGTGCGGATCGGCTTCTTCGTGGCGCCGGTGGTGGTCTTCGTGATCGTCAAGCGGTGGTGCCTGGGCCTCCAGCGCCGCGACAAGGAGAAGGTGCTGCACGGCCGGGAGACCGGCGTCATCAGGCGGCTCCAGCACGGCGAGTTCATCGAGGTGCACGCGCCGCTGCCGCAGGGCTCCCTGCACACCCTCACCGACCACGACCAGCCGCGGCCGGTCGTCCTGCCGGCCGAGGTGGACGAGAACGGGGTGGCCCGGCGGGCCGGCCTGCTCGCGCGGCTGCGGGCCCAGCTCTCGCGCGGCTTCTACGGCGCGGGCAGCCAGATCCCCAAGCCCACCGCGGAGGAGCACGAGGAGATCACCAGCGGCCACGGCCACCACTGACCCGCGCGCCGGTACGACAGGGCCCGCCACGCCGTCTCGCGCGTGGCGGGCCCTGTGCCGTCTGCGGACCGGCCCGGCCGGCCCCTCCTCCCCCTGAGCGCTCAGCCGCGCAGGGCGGCGGGAACCACCGCGCAGAGCGCGGCCGCGAACGTCACCGAGAGGCAGAGGGCGGCCCAGCGGGCGCAGATCCGACGGCACTCGCTGCGGTAGCGGGCCGCCAGCTGCCGGCACCGCTCCACGGCCCGGTCGACCACGTCCTCGGCATAGCGCAACCGGTCGGCCGCGTAGGCCTGTTCGAGGCTCTCCCGCTCGCCGGGCGAGAGCCAGGGGAACCGGTCGGCGAAGGCCCGCGCGTCGCGCTCGGCCGCCGACACCTCGGCCTCCCAGGCGAGATAGCCCTCCAGCCGGGCGATCTCCACCTTGGGGTCCACCCGGCCGCTCCCGCCTTCCGCCCGGCCGCCCCCGCCGCCCGGCCGTCCGTCCGCCTTGCCGCCCACCCGGGCGCTCGCCGCCCCGGCGCTCTTGCCCGGCCGAGCGCCCCGTGCTCTCGGCGGGCGCTGTCTGCCACCCATGACCGCTCCTTGTCCAGCACCCGGGCACCGCGGCGAGCAGCACTGCGGCAGCGGCGCGCACCTGTCGAGATCGGCCGGCCCGACCCCGCACGGGGCCCCGTGGCGCAACCACGCAACTACTATCAGTGACCAGTCGTGGAAGGTGGGCCGACTCGCCGGGGCACGGCCGCCGACACGGCTCCGACCTGCGAAGACGGGGGCGCCGCCCGGCATCGACGGGGTGCACGGGTGGGTGGCCCGGCGCACTGCGCCGACAGGGAGCGCCCGCGGCGCGGCGAGCGCCCCGCCAGACCGGTGACACCCGGAAAGGCCATCGGCACGCTCCGCACACACGCCTGTACGATCGGCGATCTAGGCGGCCCTCTGCCCGGCCGCCGGTCCGGCCCGCCCCGGTCCGTCCGGGGCTCGAACCAGGAGGTCTGCCATGCCCGACGCCGGTCGGTTCAGCGATGTCGGCGAGCAGGGCTCGCGGGCGGTCATGGAGGCGGCCGCGGTGTTGGAGCGCGAGCTCGCCGCCGGGCTGACGGACGCCAAGGCGGCCGGTGACCGGCTCACCGGAGAACACCGCGTCGACCCGGACGAGTTCGGCCGGCTGGTGCAGCGCGTGTCGGAGAACACCCACGAGCTGATCGACGCCGTCAGCGACCGGCTGCTCGGCAACACCTCCGGCGAGGCCGCCGAGCACACCCAGCGGCTGGCCGCCAACGCGCACGACGTCCTCGACCTGCTGCTCAACCTGAGCACCCTCGCCCCGGGCTTCGCCAACCGGTCGATGCAGAACACCTTCGGCCCGCAGCAGAGCCCGGCCCAGCGCCCCGGCGGGGCCGAAGGCCACCAGGGGTGACGGCCGCGGCGCCACCGCTCCCCGGCGGGGAGCAGCTGGTCGAGCGGGTGCTGGACCGGTACCGGGCGCGGACGGTGACGGCGCTGCTGCGCCACATCCCGGAGCAGAGCCCGCCGTACCTCTACGAGCTGGCCGCCGACTACCCGGCCCGGCCGTGCAAGGGGCTGCGGGCCGCGCTCTGCCTGGCCACCTGTGCCGCGTTCGGCGGCCGCCCGGAGCGCGCGCTCAACCCGGCGGTGACGGTCGAGCTCTTCCACAACGGGTTCCTGATCCACGACGACATCCAGGACGGCAGCGAGCTGCGCCGCGGCGAGCCCACGCTCTCCGCCGCCTACGGTGTCGAGGTCGCGCTGAACGTCGGCAACGCCACCAACCTGCTCGGGCTCCAGCGGCTGATGGCCAACCGGCGGGAGCTGGGCGGCGGGCTGGCCTGGCGGCTCTTCGAGGAGACCGAGCTGATGTGCCGCCAGTCGCTGGAGGGCCAGGCGCTGGAGATCGCCTGGATCCGCGACAACGCCTGCGAACTGGTGCCCGCCGACTACTACCGGATGTGCCTCAAGAAGACGTCCTGGTACACCTTCCTCTACCCGTGCCGAAGCGGCCTGCTGGTCGCCGAGGGCGCGGGCACCGACGCCAACCGGCTGGACCGGTTCGGCTGGTACCTGGGCGCCGCCTACCAGATCCAGGACGACGTGCTCAACCTGGTCGGCACGCTGGCCGACTACGGCAAGGAGATCGCCGGGGACCTCTGGGAGGGCAAGCGCACGCTGCTGCTGATCCACCTGCTGGAGCGCTGCACCCCGGCCGAACGCGCCCGCACCGAGCGCTACCTGCACGGCACCCGGGCCCAGCGCGGCCTCGGCGCGGCGGAGGACGTCCGCTGGCTGCTCGACCGGATGGCCGCGTACGGCTGCGTGGAGAGCGCCCGCGAGGCCGCCGCCGGTCTGGTCGCCGCCGCTGAGCGGGAGATCGCGGAGGTGCTGGCGGCCGCCCCGCCGCCGGACGGACCGTCCGAGGAGGCCGCGGAGGCCCGGGAGTTCCTGCTCGCCCTGCCCGGCTTCGTGGTGGCCCGGGGGCGATGAGCCCCGGGCGTACCCCCCATGTTCACCCGGTGCGCTCCGGGCAAGCCCTAAGATCCACGACTGCGGACCGGGAACCGGTCGTGGAGTGGCCGGCGTCACCGGGGATGACGTCGCCGGGGCGGAGCATGGGGGTGGCCGATGTCCGTACGATCCGGGCTGCGCGGGCTGGAGCGGCTGGCCCGCCCGCTGCCCGCCGGGGTGGACGTGTACCAGTTGCGGCCGGACGGCCACGTCCTGGTCGCCGACCGGGACGGCGCCCGGGAGCTGGGGCCCGGCAGCGCGCACGGCGTGGCCGGCGAGGAGCTGTTGCGGTTCATCGACGAGGGCCAGTTCGCTCACTACCTGGTCGGTGACGCCAAGACCTCGCCCGAGCGGCCCTCCAACGCCACCTACAAGCTCGGCATCGTCGCCCCGCACAGCGCGTTCACCCCGCACGCGCACGGCGGCGAGCACCTGGTGCTGAGCCTGGGTCACGCCTCCTGCGGGCTGTACGACTCCGAGCACCGCCGGGTCGTGGACGTGCCGCTCACGCCCGGGCTGCTGATCCGCATACCGGAGCTGATGCCGCACTCCTTCGCCAACCGGGGCGCCGGGCCGCTCAACATCCTGGCCGCCAACACCGGGTTCGGCATCGACCACGAGGACTACGCGATCACCGCGGCCGAGGCCGAGCGCCGCGACGACGCCCAACTGGCCTCCGCCCTAAGGGAAGTGGAACGGAACCAGCGCGTGGGTACGGTCAGCCCGAGAGAGCGGCTGGCCGCCCGGCTGCGTCGCTTCGCCGCGACGCTGGAGACACCGCGATGATCTGCCCGCACTGCGACGCACCCACCCGTCTGAGTACTTCGCACCCCCGGAACTGAGTATCCGTCCGCTGATCTCCGCGGCGCCGGGCGGCGAGGATCGGTGCATGACCAAGACCGCCTTCCGGCGCCACGAGAACTGGTGGCGCGCGCCGATGATCTCCACCCTGGTGACGGGGCTCTGCCTGCCGGTCGCGTGCGGCCTGCGCGGGCTCGCGGAGATGGCCACCGACCCGTGCGACGGGCCCGGCTCCTGCCCCTCCACCTACGCCCAACTGGCCTTCGCCGACCACCTGTTGCAGGCCGTCCTGGTGCTGGTCGTGGTGCAGTGGCCGGTGGCCTACCTCGCGTCGCCCGCGCGGGTGTGGGCCGCGCTGACGCCGGGCGCGACCCTGGGGCTGGCCGTGCTCACGATGGTCGGCACCCACCCCGGGGCATGAGGTCAGGCGAACGCCGAGGGGCGGCCGAGGGCGACCAGGCGGTGGTCCTTGGTGCCGACGTAGATCCGGCCCTTGTCGGTGGCCGGCACGGAGAACTTGCTGACCGTGCCGAGCGGGAAGGACCGGCGCAGCTTGAGCGTGCCGCCCACCGGGACGGGGTCGTAGGCGCGCAGTTCGCCGCCCTCGCCGTACTGGCCGGTGCCGGACCAGATCACCCAGACCAGGGCGGAGCCGGTGCGGGTGCCGTCGGAGGTGACGACGGGTGAGCCGGACATCTTGAGGAAGTCCTCGGCGCTGGTGCCGGCGGTGGTCAGCTGCGGGGTGCCGGAGGCGGAGACGGAGTACTTGAGGGCGCGGAGCTTGCCGTAGTTCTCGACGGTGTAGACGTAGCCGCCGTCGCCGCCCCAGACGGCGGGGTGGCCCCAGACGCCGCCGTGGGGGCCGGTGATGCCGACGGCCTTGTCGGTGCCGCCGGGGCCCTGGCCCATGCCGCCGAGGTCGTCGCGGTCGAGCAGGAAGATCCGGCCGTCCTTGCCGACCTGGACGAGGAGCCGGGGGTGCGCGGGGGTGCCGAAGACGTCGGCGGGGAGGGCGACCGGGCCGCCGGACCCGAGGTCGGTGTCCTTCTTGTCGAGGGTGGTGTTGTTGGTGGGGCTGAAGAAGTCCTTCGGGGTGAAGGTTCCGTCGCCGTTGACGGCGAAGCGGATCACCGACTCGCCGAGGCCGCCGGGCGGTTTGCTGCCGGGCCCCTGGGCGGGTGAGGCGCCGGCGCCCTGGCCATTGGCGGTGCTGAGGATGATCCGGCCGGGGCCGTCGGAGACGAGGCCGCTGCCGGCCATCCAGATGGAGGCCCGCTGGGTGTCGGAGCCGGCCACCGTGGACCAGAGGGTGAGTTTGCGGGTGCCGGTGTCGAGGCCGGCCAGGGTGCCGATGTAGTCGCCGATGCCGCAGAGCGAGCCGAAGCCGAAGTAGATGTGCCCGTCGAGGAGGAGCAGCCCGGGGCGCTGGAGCGAGCGGTAGGCGCTGAACGGCTTTCCGGGGGCGTTGACCGGGTCGCCCTGGACGGTGACCGGCCAGCCGCTGCGCTCGGCGCCGCTCTGGGCGTCGACGGCGTGCACGTAGTAGTGCGGGTGCTTGTCGTCGGGGCCGTCGTTGACCTTGCTGGTGAGGTAGACGGTGCCGGTGGCCGGGTCGTACACCGGGGTGGAGGTGGTGCCGACGTTGGGGCCGGGGTCGGAGCAGCCGATGGCGGCGGACGGCCAGGCCGGGCCCATCTCACGGTGCCAGGTGATCTTCCCGGTGTTGGCGCTGATCCCGTAGACGTGGTTGGTCTCGGTGGCGACGACCACGGTCGGGCCGATGACCAGCGGCTGGGCGAAGACCTGGCCGTCGAGCGGGGTGGAGAAGCGGACGCCGAAGTCGGACTTGGCGACCTCCTCGGGGCCGAGCCCGGGTTCGTCGCGGTCCCAGGCGGTCCGTTCGGTGGTGACGGAGACGGTGGTGACGTCGGCGCGGGCGGCGGCCGCAGGGGCCAGCAGGGTGAGGCCTGCGAGTACCGCGGCGGCCCTGGCGGACCGTCTGTTGGTTCGGTTCATGGCGCCCATGGTTCGGCGTCAGGCGCGGGGCCACCAGCGGAGGTGGTCCAGTCGGCGGTAGGCCGTTCGCCGCGTTCCGTCCTCCGGGCGGGGCAGGTTGATCTATGGTCGTCGCGGCGCGCGCCACCGGGCGTGCGACGGGAGAGGGCGGAGAAGCGGTGCGATTCGGAATCATCGGCACGGGCACGGTCGGGCAGACGCTCGCGGACAAGCTGGTGGCGCTCGGCCACGAGGTGACGCTGGGCTCGCGGACCAAGGACAACGAGAAGGCGGTCGCCTGGGCCGCGAAGGCGGGCCCGAACGGGCACCACGGCACCTTCGCCGACGCGGCCGCGTTCGGTGAGGTGGTGCTGAACGCCACCGCGGGGACGGTCTCGCTGGCGGCTCTGCGGGCGGCGGGCGCCGAGCGGCTGGCCGGCAAGGTGCTGGTCGACATCTCCAACCCGCTGGTCTTCTCCGCCGAGGGCGCAGCGACGCTGGACCCGGTGAACACCGACAGCGTGGGCGAGCAGATCCAGCGGGAGTTCCCGGACGCCCGGGTGGTGAAGGCGCTGAACACGCTGTCCGCGCCGGTGATGGTCGACCCGGGCCGGGTGCCGGGCGAGCACAACCTGTTCGTGGCCGGGGACGACGCCGGTGCGAAGGCCGAAGTGGTGGCGCTGCTGGGCGAGTTCGGCTGGCCGGCCGGGTCGGTCCTGGACCTCGGCGGGATCTCGTCCGCGCGGGGCATGGAGATGCTGATGCCGTTCTGGATCCAGCTGATGCGCACCTTCGGCACGACCGACTTCAACTACTCCCTCAAGCGCGCGCAGTAGCCGCCCCGACGGGAGCGTCCCCGTCCCTTCCGCTGCACGGAAGGGACGGGGACGCGGCCTACAGGGGCCCGGCCCATCGGAGGCACGGCCCACCAGGGGCGCGGCCTACCGCGGCCCGGTGCCGGCGGGCACCCGCGCGGCGGGCTCGTCCTCGACCGGTTCGGGGGCGGCGCCGTCCCGGGCCGGGCGCGGGACGGCGGCGCGGCCGGTGCCACCCGGCCGGGCGGCCCGGGCGAGCGACAGCTGCCGGTCGGCCGCCGCCTGGATGGCGTCCTTGTCGCCGATCTCGGCGTCCGGCAGCGCATCCGGCAGCAGGTCCTCGATCAGCCGCAGCGGCCGGTAGGCGAGGCCGAGCAGGCCCCAGACCGCCAGCACCGCGCCGACCAGGACGAGCAGCAGTCCGGCGCCGCGGCCCGGCCCGGTGCCGAGCACCAGGCCGACCGAGTCGGCGAGCGCGCCGCCGGGCCGCATCAGCGGTTCGAAGACGTGGTCGGAGAGCGGGCCGGCGGTGAGGAAGCCGAGCGGCATCATCGACATCGCCAGCATCTGGTTGGTGGCCAGTACGCGGCCCTGGAGCTCCATCCCGACCTTGGTCTGGATCAGCGCCATCCAGTGCGAGTTGAGGATCATCAGTGCCGCCCAGAGGACGAAGAGCCCGCAGGCGGTGAGCGCGGCCTGGGGCCGGGCACCGGTGACGATCGCGGCCAGGCCGACCACCGAGGTGAAGCCGATCATGCCGGTCGCGCGCCGCCGGGTGCCGCCCCAGAGGGCCATCACCAGGGCGCCGGTCATCGCGCCGACGCCGCCCACCGCGGTGACCACCCCGAGCTGCACGGCCGAGCCGCCCGCCAGCACCATCGGCGTGACCAGCACGGTCGCGACGGCGAAGAGGTAGTTGAACACCACGAAGAAGACCACCATCGCCACCAGGCTGTGCCGGCGCACGATGTAGCGCCAGCCGGTGACCACCTCGCGCAGCAGCGGCTCCTCCTGCTTGTCGAACATCGCGTCCGGGAAGCGGACCAGCAGCAGGCAGGTGACGCCGGTCAGGAAGGTCGCCATGTCGAAGAGCACCACGCCGTGCAGGCCGATCAGCGAGACCAGTACGCCGCCGGCCAGGACGGCCATCATGTCGCCTGCTCCGGTGCCGAGTTGGGCCAGCCCGTTGGCCTGTCCGAGGTAGCGTTTGGGCACCAGCTGGGTGATCGCGGCCAGGTAGGCTGGGCGCTGAAAGGCCGAGCACACCGCGCCGGTGCAGGCCACCAGGTAGATGTGCCAGACCTCCAGCAGCCCGGCCCAGAGCAGCCCGCCGAGCACGAGCATGCCGGCCGCGGCCACGGTGTCCGTGACGATCATGATCTTCCGGCGGTCCACCCGGTCGGCGAGCGCACCCGCGACCGGCAGCAGCAGGACGGCCGGCAGCACCGCGACCACCGAGATCATCGCGAAATCGAAGGCGGAGCCCGTCTGTTGGTACACCCAGACGCCGAGGGCGAAGGTGGACAGGCTGGTGCCGATCATCGAGACGAACTGCCCGATCGCCACCTTGGCGAAGGTGGCCAGCTCGGCCCGGGCCGCCGGACGCTTGGCCGCCACCTGGCCGGCCACCCTGCCGGTCGCGGTGAACTCGGCTATCACCCGCGCGAGTTCGTCCGCTTGATGCTTGAGGAAGTAGTGCCCGGCACGCGGGATCACCGCCAGGTCGACGGTGTCGCCGAAGTGCTCCCACTCGGCGTAGCGCTCCTCGTACAGCTGGGTGGCGCGGTCCTTCTCGCCGACCACGCACAGGATCGGGGCCGCGATCCGCGCCGGGCGGGCGTCCCCGTACGCCCGGGTGTAGAAGTCCTCGGCCTGCCGAACGTCGTGGCGCAACGCCCGGACCAGGAAGTCCTGTTCGTCCTGGTCGTAGACGTCGGTGAAGCCGCCCATCGCGCGCAGGTAGTCGAGGTAGGAGCGGTTGGAGAGCATCCGGTCGCCGGGCAGACGTCTGGCCATCCACTCGGCGAACCTGCCGGGGAGCCGGGCCGCGGGGAAGGTCCCGCCGAGGGCGACGCCGCGCAGGTCGACGCCGGCCGCCTCCAGCCTGGAGCCGAGGGCGGTGGCGAGCGCGCCGCCGAGGCAGTGGCCGTAGAGCACCACCGGGCCGTCGATCCGCTCGGTGATCTGCTCGGTCAACCGGTCGGCCAGGCCTTCGAGCCCGGCCAGTTCGTCGTCGGGGCGGCTCGGGTCGTGGCCGGGCAGTTCGACGGCGTAGAGGCGGTGGCCGCGCGGCAGTGCGTCGGCGAGGGGCTGGAAGGTGATCGGGCTGCCGCCGCCGTAGGGGACGCAGACGACGTTCACCTCCGCGGGCGCGGCGCCGCGGGTGAGCTTGTGCAGCAGGGTGCGCGGGCCCTCGTCCGCGGTGCCGCCGGCCCGGGCGTCGAGCAGGGCGGCGAGTTCGCGGACGGTGGGGTGCTGGAAGAGGTCGATCACCGACAGCCCGCGGCCGATCAGCCGGACGGCGTGCACGGCGGAGAAGGAGTCGCCGCCGAGCGCGAAGAAGTCGTCCGTCGCGCCGATCCCGTCCGCGACCAGGACCTGCCGGTAGGCGGCGGCCACCTCGTGCTCGGTCGCCGTCTCCGGCTCGCCGCCGTCCTGGGCCGGCCGGGTGGCGGCAGGCTCGGGCAGCGCGGCCCGGTCGACCTTGCCGTTGGCGTTCAGCGGCAGCGCCTCCAGTACGACCAGGGCGGCGGGCACCATGTAGTCGGGCAGCCGGGTGCGCAGCTCGGCGCGGAGCGCGCCCGGGTCGGGGGCGGCGGCCGGGTCGGCCGGTACCAGGTACCCGGCCAGGGTGCGGGCCGCGCCCTCGCCGCGCGCGACCACCACCGCCTCGCGGATCTCCGGCCGGCTCGTCAGCTCTGCTTCCACCTCGCCGATCTCGACCCGGAAGCCGCGGATCTTAACCTGGTGGTCGACCCGGCCGAGGAACTCGATCGCGCCGTCCGGCCGGCGGCGGACCAGGTCGCCGGTGCGGTAGGCCCGCCGGCCGCCGACGGGGGCGAACCGCTCGGCGGTGAGGTCGTCGCGGCCGAGGTAGCCGCGGGCGACACCGCCGCCCGAGACGTACAGCTCGCCGGGGACACCGACCGGCACCGGGCGCTGCCGGGCGTCCAGGACGTGCGCGCGGGTGTTGCCGAACGGCAGGCCGAGCGGCGCGGTCACCGCGTCCCCGAGATCGGCCGGAACGGCGGCGCCGAGCATGGAGACGGTGGTCTCGGTCGGTCCGTAGTGGTTGTGCAGCAGCAGCTCGGGCCGGGCCGCGCGGATCCGGGCGACGAGGTCCGGCCGCAGGGCCTCGCCGGCGCAGATCAGCAGCCGGGCGGGCAGGATCCCGCCGAGGCCGGCGCCGTGGGCGGCGAGGCCCTCCAGGTGGCTGGGGACCAGCTTCATCGCGTCGATCCGGTGCTCGGCCGCGTAGGCGGCGAAGGCGTCCGGGTCGGTGGACTGGTCGCGGGTGAGCAGGTGCAGGCAGCCCCCGGCGGTGAGCGCGCCGAACACGTTGGTGGTGCCGAGGTCGGCGGCGAAGGTGGAGACCAGCGCCCAGTTCCAGCCCTGCTGGTCGCCGCCGATCCGCTCGCGCAGGCCGTGCAGGTAGTTGCGGTAGTTGCGGTGCTCGACGGCGACGCCCTTGGGGGTGCCGGTGGAGCCGGAGGTGAAGACCAGGTAGCAGAGATGCTCCGGGCGGACGTCCACCGCGGGGGCGTCCGTGCGGACCGAACCGTCCAGGACCACGACCGGCGGGCCTCCGGCACGGTCGGCCAGGTCTTCGGTGGTGACGACGGCAACCGCCTCCGCGGCGGTGAGCAGGGCGCGGATCCGGCCGTCCGGGTAGACCGGGTCGAGCGGCAGGTAGGCGCCGCCCGCCTTGAGGATGCCGAGCATGCCGACGACCAGCGCGGCCGAACGCTCGACCAGCAGGCCGACCGGGCGGTCCGGGCCGACCCCGAGCGCGCGCAGCCGGTGGGCCAGCGCGTTGGCCCGCCGGTCGAGTTCGGCGTAGGTCAGCACACCGTCGGCGCCGCGGACGGCCGGCGCGTCAGGGGTCCGGCCGGCCTGCTCCTCGACCAGGCCGTGCAGGGTGCCGCCGAGGTCCCAGCCGCGCAGGGTGTCGTCCCACCCGGCGAGCCGGCGCTCCTCGGCGGGGGTGAGCAGCGGCAGACCCGCGAGGGGGCGGTCCGGGCCGTCGGCCATCGCGTCGAGCACCGTGGTGAGGTGGCCGAAGACGCGGCGGACGGTCGGCTCGTCGTAGAGCTCGGTGCGCCAGACGAGGTCGGCGGTGAGGTCGCCGCCCTGGTCGACGACGGCGACGGCGAGGTCGAACTTGGCGGTGTCGGTGCCGACGGGCTGCCAGTCGGCCTTCAGCCCGGGCAGGTCGAGGGTGGCCTCGGCCTGGTTGTGCACGTTGAGCATGACCTGGAAGAGCGGGGTGTGCGCGAGCTCGCGTTCCAGGCCGAGTGCGTCGATCAGCCGCTCGAACGGCAGGTCCTGGTGGCCGAAGGCGCCGAGCGTACCCTCGCGGACGCGCTCCAGCAGCTGCCGGACGGTCGGGTCGCCGGAGAGGTCGGTGCGCATCGCGAGGGTGTTGACGAAGCAGCCGACCAGCGGCTCGGTCTCGCTGCGGGTGCGACCGGCGACCGGCGTGCCGACCACCACGTCCTCCGCACCGGTGTAGCGGGAGAGCACGGTCTGCAGGGCGGCCAGCAGGACCATGTACGTGGTGGTGCCGGTCTGCTCGGCGAGAGCCCGGATCAGCCGGCTGCGCCCGGCGCCGAACCCGACGGTGATCCGCTCGCCGCGGGTGCCGGCCACGGCGGGGCGGGGCCGGTCGGTGGGCACGGTGACGGTGGCGGTGGCGCCCCGCAGCCGCTCCTGCCACCAGGCTTCCTGCCGGGTCAGCTCCTCGGCGAGTTCGGTCTGCTGCCAGTGCGCGACGTCGGCGTACTGGACGGGCAGCGGCGCGAAGACGGGCGCGCGGCCCTCGCGACGAGCCGTGTACGCGGTGGCGAGGTCGGCGAAGAGGACGCCGATGGACCAGCCGTCGGCGGCGATGTGGTGCAGCACCAGGCTGAGCACGCTGCCGCCGTCGCCGGTGCGCAGCAGCACGGCGCGCAGCGGCAGGTCGGCGGCGAGGTCGAACGGCCGTCGGGCCTCGGCCTCCAGTGCGGCGTCCACCCGGCCGGCGGGAACGTCGGCGGTGGCGAGGGTGAACGCGGCCGCGTCCCTGGTCTCCGGTCCGACCTCCCCGCCGGCGGCCGGGTAGACGGTGCGCAGCACCTCGTGCCGGTCGAGCACGTCGGTGAGCGCGGCGCCGAGGACGGCGGGGTCGGGCTCGCCGTCGAGGTGCAGGGCGAGGGGGATGTGGTACGCGGCGCTGTCGGGCTCGTACTGGGCGAGGAACCACATCCGGCGTTGGGCGGAGGAGAGCGGCGCCGGGGTGCCCTCGGGGCGGCGTGTGATGCCGTGCCGGGTGACTCCGGTGTCCGCTCCGGCCTCGGCTCCGGCGTCCCTGGCGGCCTTCGCGGCCTTGGCCTTGGCGAGCCGGCGGCGGAGCAGTTCCTGGCGTCTCTCGTCCTGGTCCGGTCGGGTCCCGGTGGTGGGCTGGTCGGTCATGCGTTCTCCCCCGTCCGGGCGGCGGCGTTGCCCGTGCCACCCGTGTCGTTCGTGCCGTTCATGCCGCTCGCGTCGCCCGCGGGTCCGTCCGGGGCACCGCACTCGTCCTGGTCACCGAACTCGTCCAGTTCGTCCAGCAGTTGGTCCTCTATCCGGCGGGCCATCGCGGCCAGGGTGCGGGCCTCGAAGACGGTGCGCATGGGCAGGTCGGTCTCGAAGGTGTCGCGGATCCGGGCGGTCAGGCGGGTGGCGAGCAGGGAATGGCCGCCGAGCACGAAGAAGTCGTCGTGCCGGGAGACCTGTTCCAGGCCGAGGACCTCCTGCCAGAGGTCGGCGAGCAGCTCCTCGCAGTCGCCCTCGGGCGGCGCGCCGGCACCGCCGAGCTGCGGCGCGGGCAGCGCGGCCCGGTCGACCTTGCCGGCGGGCGTCAGCGGCAGCGCGTCGAGCAGGACGAGCGCGGCGGGCACCATGTAGTCGGGCAGCCGCTCGGCGAGGGCGGTGCGCAGCGTGTCCTCGGTGAGGGTGCCGTCGGTGACTGCGTACCCGGCGAGGACGGGCCCGGCCGGGGTGCCGGCGAGGCGGGCGGCGCCCGCCGTGACGCCTGGGACGGCGGTGAGCGCGGCCTCGATCTCGCCCAGTTCGATCCGGAAGCCGCGCAGCTTGACCTGGGCGTCGGTGCGGCCGTGGTACTCCAGCCGGCCGTCGGCGCGGCGGCAGGCGAGGTCGCCGGTGCGGTACATCGGCGCACCGTCGCGGCCGCCGGGCTCGGGGACGAACCGCTCGGCGGTGAGGTCGGGGCGGCCGTGGTAGCCGAGCGCGACGCCGTCACCGGCGATGCAGAGCTCGCCGATGCCGTTGACCGGGACGGGCCGGCCGGAGACGTCGAGCAGGTGCAGCCGGGTGTTGGCGACGGGCGAGCCGAGTGCCACCACCCCGCCGTGGGCGGCGAGTTCGGGGGTCACCCGTTGGACGGTGGACCAGACGGTGGTCTCGGTCGGCCCGTACAGGTTCCACAGCTCGCCGGTGCGCTTGAGCAGCGCCTCGGCGAGGTCGGCGGTGAGCGCCTCGCCGCCGCAGAGACCGGTCAGGCCGGGGCGGCCGGGCCAGTCGGCCTCCAGAAGCATCCGCCAGGTGGCGGGGGTGGCCTGGAGGTGGGTGATCCCGCGCTGCTCCAGCCAGCCGGCCAGGGCGTGGCCGTCGGTCGCGGTGGCGCGGCCGGCGATCTCCACCCGCGCACCGGTGACCAGTGGCAGCCAGAGTTCGAGCCCGGCGATGTCGAAGGTGACGGTGGTGACGGCGGCCATCACGTCCTGCTCGGTGAGGCCGGGTTCGCGGCCCATCGAGGTGAGGAAGTTGACGATCGCCCGGTGCGGCACGGCGACGCCCTTGGGGCGGCCGGTGGAGCCGGAGGTGTAGAGCAGATAGGCGCGGTCCTCCGGGCCGACGGCGACGGCCGGGGCCTGCGGGGCCGCGGCGGCCTCCGGTCCGTCGGCCAGGACGACGGCCCGGCCTTCGAGCATCTCGTCGGCAGAGGTGGCACGTTCGGCGAGCACCAGGGTGACGCCGGCATCCTCCAGCATCGCGTGGTTGCGGGCAGTCGGCTGGTCGACGTCGATCGGCAGGTAGGCGGCGCCGCTGCGGAGCACGCCGAGCAGGGCGGCGGGCAGCAGCCGGCCGCGCCGGACGGCGACCGCGACCAGCGTGCCCGGGCCGGCCCCGCATTCGGCCAGCAGGTGCGCCAACCGGCCGGCGGTGGCGTCGAGTCCGGCGTAGTCGAGGACGCCGTCGGCGGCGGAGACGGCGACCGCCTCCGGGGTTCGGGCGGCCTGCGCGGCGACCAGTTCGTGCAGCCGGGCGTCGGGGACCGGCGCCGCGGTCCGCTGTCCTGTCTCCTGGGCGGCGAGCTCGGCGGCCGAGAGCATCGCCAACTCGCCGATCGGGCGGTCCGGTTCGGCCACGGCGGCGGCGAGCAACGCCACCAGGTGGTCGAGCACGGCCCGCACCGACCGCTCGTCGTAGCGCGAGGTGCGGTACTCCGCGGAGAGCAGCGGTCCCTCGGCCGGGAACTCCAGGAACAGCGAGAGGTCGGTCTTGGCCCTGCCGTTGCACACCTCCGCGACGAACTCCAGGTCGAGGCCCGGGAGTTCCACACCTGCCACCGGGTGGTTCTGGACCGCGAGCAGCACCTGGGCGATCGGCGAGGCGGTCAGCCCGGCCGAGCTGCCGGCTCGGCGGGCGTGCTCGAGGAACGGGTAACCGCTGTGCTCGGCGGCGTCCAGCACCACCGGGCGCACCCGGGCGACCAGTTGGCGGAAGGTGTCGCCGTCGGCCGCGTCGAAGCGCAGGGCGACGGTGTTGATCAGCGAGCCGAGCACCTGCTCCAGCTCGGGGACGGGCCGGACCGCGAACGGGCTGAGCACGGCGAGGTCGGTGCGGCCGGTGTAGCGGTGCAGCACCCCGCCGAGCGCGGCCAGCACCGCCATGTAGAGGCTGGCGCCTTCCTGGGCGGCCCAGCGCTCCGCCGAGCGGACCGACCCGGCGTCGAGCCGACGGGCGATCCGGCGGCCGGCGGTGTCGTGCGGGTCGGGGTGCGGACGGTCGCCGGGCAGGTGCTGTTCGGCGTCCAGCCCGAGCAGCCCCTCGCCCCAGCGCAGCGCGTCCTCCCGGGCAGCGGCGTCGGCGCGTTCCTCCCAGCGGGCGACATCCGACAACTGCAGTGCGGGCTCGGCGAGTTCACCGTCCTGGTAGGCACGTCCCAGCTCGGCGAGGAACAGGCCGGCGGCCCAGCCGTCCATCGCGGCGTGGTGGACGGTGAACAGCAGCTCGTGCCGGCCGTCGCCGGTCCGCAGGGCGAGGGCGCGCAGCAGCCGGCCCCCGGCAAGGTCGAGCGGCCGGGCGGCCTCGGTGCGCAGGGCGGCGTCCAGCTCCTCCTCCCCGGCTCCCGTGAGGTCGAGCAGCGGGATCTCGACGGGGTACGGCGGGCGGACGTCCGCGACCACCTCGCCGTCCCGGCCGGCCAGCGCCGTGCGCAGCACCTCGTGCCGGCGGACCACCTCGGTCAGGGCCCGGCCGAGTGCGGCGAGGTCCAGCTCGCCGGTGGCACGAATCCGCAGCGGCACGTTGTAGAGCGGGCTGCCGGGCTGGACGGACTCGTGCAGCCAGAGCTCCCGCTGGAAGGCGGTGGCGCGGGCGGGCAGTCCGGCCTCGCGCACCGGCGGTGCGACGGACGGGCGTCCGCCCCCGCCGTTGGCGACCCGGACGGCGAGCGCGGCGACGGTCGGCGCGGCGAAGAACTCGGCGAGCGGGACGCGGGTGCCGTACTCGCGCTCGATCCGGGCGAGGAGGCCGGCGGCCAGCAGGGAGTGCCCGCCGAGGTCGAGGAAGACGTCGTGCACGCCGACCTCGGGGACGCCCAGCAGGCCGCGCCACAGCTCGGCGATCCGGGACTCGACGGGCGTGCGCGGGGCGACGAACAGCTCCTCGCCGCCCCGGCTGCGGGCGGCCGGGGGCAGCGCCCGGCGGTCGGTCTTGCCGTTGGGCGTGAGCGGCAGCCGGTCCAGGACGCCGACGGCCAGCGGCACCATGTAGCCGGGCAGCGCGGCGGCGCAGTGGGCGCGCAGCTCGGCGGCGGTCGGCCCGGCCGCGCCCGGTCCGGGCTGGACGAAGGCGGCCAGGTAGTCGCCGGCCTCGTCCCGCTGGACGACGGCGGCGGCGGCCTCGACGGCGGGGTGGGTGGCGAGCACCGCCTCGATCTCGCCCAGCTCGACCCGGAAGCCGCGCACCTTCACCTGGTGGTCGACCCGGCCGTGGTACTCCAGGTTCCCGTCCGGCAGCCGGCGAACGAGGTCCCCGGTGCGGTAGCAGCGCTCGCCGCCGACGGTGACGAAGCGCTCCTCGGTGAGGTCCGGGCGGCGGTGGTAGCCGCGGGCCAGGCCCTCCCCGGAGAGGTACAGCTCGCCGATGCCGCCGTCGGGCACGGCGGTCCGCCGCTCGTCGAGGACGTGGCCGGTGGTACCGGACAGCGGGCGGCCGATGACGGGTTCACCGCGGTCGTCGCGGTCGACCAGTGACCAGGTGGAGTAGACGGTGTCCTCGGTCGGCCCGTAGAGGTTGTACAGGCGCTCGACCTGCGGCTGGGCGTAGACCTGATCGGCCAGGTGGCGGGGCAGCGCCTCCCCCGCCAGGTTGACCACGCGTACGCCGCCGGGCAGCCCCCCGCCGCCGGGCAGGCCGGCGCCGCGCAGCAGCGCGGCCATGGCGCTGGGCACGGTGTTGACCAGGGTGACGGCCTCACGGGCGGGCAGCTCGGGCAGCGCCAGGACGTTCTCGGCCACCACGACGGTGCCGCCGACGGCGAGCGGGAAGAACAGCTCGTACACCGAGATGTCGAAGCAGACCGAAGTCCCGAACAGCACGCCGGCCACGTCGGCGGGAGTGTAGGTGTCGGCGGCCCAGCGGAGCATGGCGTTGACGCCGCGCCGGGTCACCGCGACGCCCTTGGGCCGGCCGGTCGAGCCGGAGGTGTAGAGCACGTAGGCGAGCGCGTCCGCCGCACCGGCCACGTCGGCCGCCGGGGCGAGCGGCGCTGCGGGGCTTCCTCCGTCGGTGTACAGCAGGGTGGCGCCGGCACCGGCCAGCAGGTGCTCGTGCGCCCGGTCGGTCACCACGACGGGGGCCTGCGCGTCGCCGATCACCAGCTCCAGCCGGTCCCTCGGGTACGCCGGGTCCAGCGGCACGTACGCGCCTCCTGCGCGCAGCACTGCCAGCAGGGTGACCACGAGGTCCGCCGATCGTGGGAGACAGACCCCCACCAGTGTCTCGGCGCCCACCCCGGCCCCGGCCAGGCGGCCCGCCATCGCGTCCACCGCGGCGGCCAGTTCACGGTAGGTCAGGCGCCGCTCGCCGTCGATCACGGCGATGGCCTCGGGTGTCCGTCCGACCTGGGCGCCGACCAGATGGGCCGGCGACGCGGTCGGGTGGAGCGGAGGAAGTCCCGTCGAACTCATCAACTCTCCTGAGGGATGGCCCTGCGCCGACTTGTGGTCGGCGGGAAATGGGCGGTGTGCCCTCGGAGATGGTGGGGTAAAGGTCTCCGGATGACCAGCACATTTCCGACACTCGTTCGATATGCCGGAAAGATCACTCTCCTCTCGACGCTGAGCGGTACGGCGACGTGACGGTTCGTCGGTCGTATCTCACGGATTGTCAGCATCCATGACATCGAACCCGGTTGGCGCTACCGTCTTCGCAGCAAACGGACCAGGGGCGGTCGTGCACCGACGCGCCCCGTGCGCGGCCCTGCCCGTCGACCTCCGCATTGTCCGGCGCCCGCGCCGCAGCCCGGCCCGGACCGGACCATCGCACCCCCAACGAGGGGCCAGAATGGACGCCATGTCCCGACGCCGCCCCGCGCCCCGCGCCGCCGCCCCCGCAGCCCGGCTGCTGCCCTCCTCGCCCTGCCCGTGCGGCCTGCCCGCCGCCTACGGCGACTGCTGTGGCCGCTACCACCGCGGCCAGGCCGCCGCGCCCACCGCCGAGGCGCTGATGCGCTCGCGCTTCAGCGCCTTCGCCGCCCACGACGAGGCCTACCTGCTCCGCAGCTGGCACCCCGACACCCGGCCCGCCACGGTCGACTTCGACCCGGCGCTGCGCTGGGTCCGTCTGGAGGTGCTCTCGACCACGGACGGCGGCCCGTTCCACACCGAGGGAACGGTCGCCTTCCGCGCCCACTACACCGAGGGCCGGGAGGAGGGCGCCCTGACCGAGCACAGCCGCTTCGTCCGTCACGAGGGCGCCTGGGTCTACCTCGACGCCCTCACCGTCGACTGACCGCCCTCGTCGCGGGCCGACGGCCTCACCGTCGACCGACCCCTCACCGACGGCCTCAGCGTCGGCTGACGCCCTCACCGTCGGCCGACGGTCACCCGGCCGCTACAGGTAGTCGTCCAGGCGGGCCAGCGTGAAGCCCTGCGCGGTGACCTCGTTCACGACCTTGCGGAGCAGGTCCGGCATGGTGCCATTCCACAGGTCGGTGCCCCGGAAGTGGGTGAGGATGATGTCCCCGGGGTGCAGCCGCTGGTCGTCGTACCGGTACTCGACGTGGTCCGGGAAGGCCTCCTCGTTCCAGAGCGGCACCGCCTCGATCCCGCAGGAGGCGGCGGCCCGCAGGGTGTCGTCGTTGTACTCGCCGTACGGGGGCCGGAACAGCCGGGGACGGGTGCCGATCTGCTCCTCCAGCTGGTCCTGCTGGCGGCAGATCTCGTCGCGCTGCGTGGCGTAGTCGAGCACCTTCAGGTTGCGGTGGTTGATGGTGTGGTTGTTGACCGCGTCGCCCTGGGCGGCGAGCCGGCGGAAGTAGCCGTAGTCCGAGCGGGCCAGGTAGTCGGCGACGAAGGTACTGAGCGGTACCCCGAGCTCGTCCGCCATCCGGGAGAAGTCCGGGTCCTTCTCTGCCCCGTCGTCGACGGTCAGGAAGACGATCTTCTCGTCCGTCGGGACCCGGTACACCACCGGGGGCAGCCCGTCCTGGAGCTTGACCCCCTGCACGGGCTTCAGCTCCGGCTTGACCGCCGGCCGCCGGGGCGCCTGCGGCGGCAGTTGCTCCAGCCCCCACCGGTGCGCGGTCTCCAGCTGGGTGCGGACCGCCGCCTCCCGCCGGGCCACCGCCTCGCTGCTGCTCTCCTCCTCGGCACGGGCCAGCCCCGGCAGCGCCAGCGACACGGCCGGAGGCTTGGGCACGCCACGGTCGGCCGCCGGACCGGCCTCGGCCTGCCCGCCCTGCTCCTTGGCCTGCTCCTTGGCCTGCGCCTTGGCCCGTTCCGCGCCCTGTTCCTTGCCCTGATGGGCGTCCTGTCGCCCGTCCTCCCCGGCCGGCGCGGCGCGCACGCCGGCCCCCGAGGACGGCCCGCCCCGTCCGCCCGGAGCGGCGCAGCCGGCGACCACGGCGGCCAGGCAGACCGCCGCCAGGAGACCGGCCCCGGCCCGGCGGCCGGTCCGGTGACTTTCCCTCAAGCCCCCATTAATACGATGATCGGATGGTGTGTCCATGGAGCACTGCTCCCCCGACACACCCGCTCGCCAATCCCCCCATCACCCGCCCGGCCCTACCTCCCCAGCCCCCGGGCCCACGTCGCGAGCACCTCGAAGTCGGCTTCCACCAGCCCGCGCCCCGGATGCACCCGGTGCAGCAGCGCCGGCCCCGGGTGCCGCGCGGCCACGTACGCCCGGTCCGCCTCCCCGATGTCGTCGTCCACCCACGCGAACGGGCGGCCGGCGGCCCAGCTGACGATCGGCCAGGTCTTCGGGCTGGTGTCGTCCGGCCGCCAGACCGCCGGGCCGGGCAGCGCGACGAACGGCAGCGGGGGGAGGCCGAGCACGGGCCCGATCCAACGGTTGGCGCAGTCCTGCCAGGTGGTCGCCCAGACCAGGTCGAACGGCAGAGCCCGCAGGCGCTCCCCGTGCGCCTCGTCCAGCCACACCTCCACCGCCGCCCCGCAGGCCCACACCGGCTCGGCCCGGTGCGGGCGGTAGCCTGCCGGACGGACCTCCGGGCCTGCGTGGTACGGGTTGAGCGGGCCGTCGACATCCAGCAGGAGGACCGGGCGCGGGAGTTGGTTCACCGTCCGGACGGTACCGGGGCACCAGCGGGCCGGCCTCGGAAAACGCCTCGCGGCCGAGGTGGCAGGGCGTCGATAATGCGCGCATGACGATCAGCACGCCGCGTACTTCTGACCTCTGGGCCGTCTCCCTGGCCGACGTGGGCTCCGCGGCGGCACAGGCGTTGCTGCGCGAGTACTACAGCGATGTCGCCAACCGGTACTACCGGCTTCACCTGGGGCGCGACTGCACGGACGAGGAGATCGAGTCCGGCCTGGCCGACTCGCCCAGTGACGACCTGGCCGAGCCCACCGGACTGTTCCTGCTCGGCCGTTACGGCGGCGAGGCACACTCCTGTGCGGGGCTGCGCATTCGCGACACCGACACCGTCGAGCTGACCAGGGTGTTCGTCCGGCACGCCCTGCGAGGCACCGGTGGCGGCGGCCGTCTGCTGGCCGCCGTGGACGAGGCGGCCCGCTCGCTCGGTGCGGAGCGGATCGTCCTCGACACCCGGCTCGACCTGGTCGAGGCCCGTGCGCTCTACGCCCGCCACGGCTACCGCGAGATACCGGCCTACAGCAGCGGCCCGTACGCCCAGGTCTGGTACGGCAAGGACGTCACGGCACCGGCCACCGGGCGCGACCTGGCCGAATGACCGTCGCCCGGGTCAGCTGACCCGCCCGGGGTCGGGCAGGGCTGCGGAGCCGAGAGCCGCGCGTAGCTCGGCCGCGTCGGGCGGGGCGGCGCCGGGGCGTGCGACGGTCAGGGCGGCGGCGGTCACGGCCCAGGTGAGCGCCTCGGCCAGGCCGGCTCCGGTGTGGCGGGCGTGGAGGAGCGCGGCCGTGAAGGAGTCGCCGGCGCCGACGGTGTCGGCCACCGTGACCGGGAGCGCGGGTGCATCGGCGCGCCGGCCGTCGGCGGTGAGCGCGAACGCGCCGTCGGCGCCGCGGGTGACCGCCACGGTGGCGGGGCCGAGCGAGAGCCAGTGACGGGCGACGTCCTCGGGGGCCTGCCCGGGGTAGAGCCAGGCGAGGTCCTCGTCGCTGGCCTTGACCAGGTCGCTGAGCCCGACGCAGCGCTCGACCCGGCGGACGGCCTGCCCGTGCCCGCCCATCAGCGCGGGCCGCACGTTGGGGTCGTAGCTGACGCCTGCCCGGCCGCGCCACCGCTCGGCCAGCGCGAGAACGGCCGTGGCGCCGGGCTCGGTGACGGCGGCGATCGACCCCAGGTGCAGATGGCCCGGCTGGTGGGGGAGTCGGCGCGCGGCGCCGACGGGCAGCGTCCAGCCGATGTCGAAGGTGTACTGCGCCCGGCCGTGCCCGTCGAGGCGGACCACGGCGGACGGCGTCCGGCCGCCCTCGGCCGGGTCGGCCAGCACGGTGACCCCGGCCGATTCCAGGTGTGCCCGGATCAGGCGGCCGTTGGGGTCGGCGCCGAGCTGGGTGAGCAAGGTGGTCGGCCGGCCGAGCCGGGCCAGCCCGTAGGCGACGTTGGCGGGGCTGCCGCCGGGGTGGACCCGGTCGGGGGCGCCCTCGGTGCGGACGATGTCGGCGACGCACTCGCCGACCACCAGGACGTGCGGGGCGGGGCTGGTCAAGGCTGCGACTCCTGCCGGTCCGGGCCACCGGCGCAGCGGCGGGCGCCGGGGTGCTTGCGGCTGACCAGCCTACGCGGTGGAGTGCTGCCGGACGCGACCCTGCCCGGGTTTCCGGGCACCGGGCAGGGCGCGGGCACGAAGGACGGCCGCCGGACCTGGCCAGGTTCTCCGACGGCCGTGGCCCCGTCCGTCAGGGGGCGGGGCACTTCGAACGCTATGACAGTCCGCAGCCGCTCGGCCACCACAGTCGTCCGTCCGGGGGATGCCGCGTGTCACAACGGGCCGCCCGAACCGTCCGATCCCTCCGCTGCGATCCGTACGCACATGATCACAGAACGGTACTGGCCTTCCGTCCCGAGGCCCGCCGCCGCCGACGACACGAGCCCGCGGAGGACGACTCGAAAGCGGTGATCACCCTGTTCAGGCCCCGTTCCGGCCTCGCCGTCGCAGCCGCGCTCGCCGCGCTGCTCCTCGGTACCGCCGTGCCCGCCGCCACGGCGTCCGCCACGGCCGGCACCGCCGATGCCGGAGGTGTCGGCGATCCGGTCTTCCCCTCGCTCGGCACCGCGGGCTACGACGTGCTCGCCGCGGTGCGCACGCCGCGGCCCCCGGGCCGCGGCGGCGTCCGGGCCGTGTGAGCCCTCCGATCCGGCCGAGCGCTCCGGGCCGTGGGCTGTCGGTTGTACGCCCGGCGCGCCGGTCCGGTGCGCTAGGGCGCCCTGCCGCGCGCCCTTGGAGGGTGGGGCCCCCGGGCGCATCGTGGTGCCACGGCCCGCCCGCCGCCCGGCCGAGTTCCGGCCGGCTCGCGGGCCGTCCACCGTTCCCGGGCGCAGCCCCCGGCCCCCGGCCCGCAGCCCGCAGCCCGCAGCCCGCAGCCCGCAGCCCGCGCAGGATCCCCGGTCAGGACACCGGACAGACACCGGACAGGCCCCGGACAGGCCCCGGGCAGGGCACCGGCCACGTCCCGGAGAATGTCCCGAGAAAACCGCCACCACCAGGCAACCCGGGCAGGCTCCCACCGCGTTCAGCTGCCGTGAGACGAACACGGACGACACCGAGGACGCGGCCGGCACAGCCGGAGCGCCCGGCGGACGCGGCAGGGACGACGGGAACACCGACGGGCACACCATGGCGGGGGCGGGACGATGAGGGAAGCGATACCGGACTTCGAGGAGTTCGTCGCCGCCCGCAGCCCGCGTCTGCTGCGCATGGCGTGGCTGCTGACCGGCGATCCGCACCTGGCGGAGGACCTCCTGCAGACGGCGCTCGCCAAGGTGTGGCCGAAGTGGGACAAGATCTCCATCGAGCGGCCGGAGGCGTACGTCCGGCGCGTGCTGGTGAACTCGCACGTCTCCTGGTGGCGCCGCCGCTGGCAGGGGGAGCTCCCGCACGGCGAGCTGCCGGAACCGCCGACGGACACCGACCCGTTCGAGGACGTGGTGGTCGGCCAGGTGGTGGCCGCCGCCGTCAGGGCGCTGCCACCGCGGCAACGGGCCGTGGTGGTCCTGCGCTACTTCGAGGACCTCAGCGTCGAGGAGACGGCCGAGGCCCTGGGCTGCACCACGGGCACGGTGAAGAGCCAGACGCACCGCGCGCTGCTGGCCCTGCGCGGCACCCTGCCCGCCCGGGAGCTGCTGCTGGACGGAGGACGCCGTGACCGGGTCTGACACCGGCCGCTACGGTGACGCGTACGGCCGGGGCCACGACGAGCCCGTCGACACCGAGGTGGAGCGCGAGCTGCGCGTCCTGTTGCAGCGGGCCGCCCCGGACCTGCCGGCCCCCGACGACCGGATGGACCGGGTCCGCGAGCGCGCCGCCCGGACCCTCCGACGGCGGCGGACCGCCGCGCTGGCGGCCGGGCTGACCACCGGTCTGGTCGCCGCCGCCCTGGCCGCCGCCCCTGCCCTCGCACCCGGCCCGTCGGCCACCGTCCTGCGGCCCGCGACCACCGCGCCGCCGCTGCCGGGAGCCCCGTCGGCACCCGCACCGACCCACGCGACGGACGCCCCGAGCCCGGTAGCCAGTGCCGTGCCGACTTCCGTGCCCGGTGCCGCGACGAGCGAGTCCCCGGCCCCTGAGGTCAGCGCCTGGCCGCTGCGGTTCCCGGACCTCGGCGGGGTGACCGTCGACCTGCCGGCCGGCTGGTCGAGCACGGCCGTCCCGGCGGCCGAATCGCGCGCCTCCACCGGGTACATGGCGAGCGAGCCGCTGGACCCCAAACCGTCCTGCGGGCCCCAACAGAGCTCCTGCGGGCCGGTCGGCCGACTGGCCGGCGGCGGTGCGCTCGTCACGATCACACTGGTCGGCGACCAGGACACGGCCGAGAAGCTCTCCGGTGGCCGCGCGATGGTCGAGACCGACGTCGACAAGTCATGCGGCCTGCGCGGTGGCACGCGTGAAGTGGTAGGCCACCGGATCGTCGCCGTTGCGAACGCGGCGGCCGTGGTCGAGCTCACCGCCTGTCTCAACCGCCCGTCCGGGCAGACCGTGCAGCAGGTGCAGCACATCCTCGACTCGGTCCGCACCACCGGCGACGCCCCGACCGCCCCCGGCAGCACCCGCGACTGACCGCCGTATCCCCCGCCCCCCGAAGGCGGCTGCGCCGTGCCCGTACCCGGTCCTGCCCGCGCCACCGCCTCCCCGCCGGGCCGGGCTGCTCCCGGCCGGGGGCGCACCACCGCACCGGCCCGGCCGTCCGGGCGCGTGGCCCCGCGCGGTCACGGGCCCCACCGGCCGACCGGGCCGTCGCGGTCACACATCGGCGATCCGCGGGTGCCCCTCCCCGGCGCTGTCCGGGTGGCCCCACCGGCCCTCCCTGAAGGCGCGCTCCGCCCTCGCCACCACCCTCGGCAGGGCCTCCTCGAACTCGTCCAGGCCGCCGATGGTCTGCTGCCCGCTGTGGGTCTGCCCGGCCCGCAGGGCCTCCCCGGCCGACAGCGCACGGCGGCTGAGCGCGGCCGGCTCGGAGGCGTCGGCGGCCGCCCCGGGACCGTCCGCGCTCCACGGCTCGAGCACGCCCATCCAGCCCGTGTTCCGTGCGCTGACGCGCCGCAGCAGCGAGAACCGGCGGGTGTCCCGCAGCGCCCACCGGTCCAGCAGCAGGACCGTCGGGCCGGCGGGCGCCCCGTCCTCCAGAAGCCGCTCCGCCTCCGGCTCGAAGTCCTGGACCGAGGGGCTGAACCCCCACTGCCGGGCCAGGCCCTCCGTGTGCTCGGCGAGCGAGCGCGCCAGCACACCCCGGTAGGGGTTCCAGTCGGTACGCCGGGGCCCGTAGGCGTCGGGTCTCCGCCCGGGCGGCACTTCGTCCCGCCGGTAGGCGAGCACCAGGATCCGCAGCTCCCGCGGCGGCGTCGCGTCTTCGAACGCGCTGGGCAGCGTGGCGAGGTCGAGCACGCGGCCGACCGGGATCACCGTCTCCTCCGCCACCTTGACGATCCGCCGGGCCAAGCGGTGCACCGCCAGGTCGTAGGCGGACCGGAAGGAGCCGATCGTCATCAGGGCGTACATGCCCTCGGCCGCGTAGTCCGGGCCGAAGCCGCCCTGGTTGACCTGGAGTTGAGCCGCGGCCTCGGGCAGCCGGTGGCGCGTCGGCGGAGTCCACTGGACCGGGACGATGCCGCTGCTGCGCTCCGAGTCGGCGCTCACCGGGAACACCTGCCGCCGGGTGAAGGCGTGCCACTCCCGGCCGCACGGCACGCTGGCGAAGTACCGGGGCGAGTACAGCGGGACGAACACCCGGCAGGTCGCCAGCGCCTGGGCCCGCCGTTCGGACGCGCCCCGGCTGCGCCCGTCGTCCATCATCCCGACAGGCACTCCGTCGGGCACGTTGGTGAGCTGCAGGATCGCGTCGCTGAGGTCCTCGCAGAGCTTGCGCACCCAGAAGCCCGGGTCCATCCGGCCCTCGGTGGGCGGTGCGTGGGCATGGCTGAGGTAGAAGTACGGCCGGACCACGTCCTCCTCGTCCTCGCCCCCCACGGCCGGCAACCGCGGCAGTCGGCGGGTGAGGTAGGCGTCCGCCGCCGCCTCGATCGCCTCGGCACGGTCGTCCGCGCCGAGGCCCCGGGCCCCCTGGGCGAGGCGGAGAAGGTCCCCGCGGTCCGCGTGCTCGAGCAGGGCCTGCCACAGCGTCTCCGGCGGGATCAGCCCGGGTGGCCGGCGCCTGTGCTGCCAGCCCTCCACGAGCGGATGCATGGTGTACGAGAAGCCGTCGGCGGCAGCGCCGGAGGCCGTCCGACGGTCGGCGCGGAACAGCCCGACGCGGCCGGCCTCCTGCGAGGTCGCGTAGGCCATCGCGCCCCCGAACCAGTCCTCCGGCCCGCTGCTCCGCCCGTACCCGCTCAGGTAGCCGGGTGCCGCCGCCTCCAGCAGCCGGTCGGGCAACGCGCGCCGGTGCCCCAGCCGGAGGGTGTCCAGCGCCGCGTCCAGGACGGCGCGCACCATGACGGGCGCCTGTTCGAAGCCGGCCCGGAGCCCGGGTGCCGCCGCGACCACCTGGACGACCCGGCGATCCCGGGCCACCTGGACCGCCTCGGCGAGCCGGGGGTCGAGCCGGGCGGCGGCGTCGGCCTCCTCACGGGTGAACTCCTCGGGCACGTGGACCCGGGCCCGGTCCAGGAGGCGCTGCAGGAGACTGCCGGCGAACCTCGCTCGCGGGCTGTCGTCCGGGTCCTTCATCCGGAGCGTGCCGAGCACCAGGACCGGGCCTCGGGAGCGGTCGGCGAGCAGCTCCGCCAGCTGGTGGGCCGGCCCGCCGCCGCCGGCCCGCGGGGCGGCGAGCACCTCCACTGCCTCGTCGAGCCAGACGACCGTGTGGGGTCCGATCCCGTCCAGCCCGGCAGCGCCCGCCCCCGGGGGCTCGGGCTCGGGCCGCCAGAGCCGCCACCCGGCCGGCAGGCGGCGCAGCGCCTCGAAGCACGCCCTGGTCTTCCCGGTGGCCCGGGCGCCGGTGACCAGCACGACCGTGGTCCCGCTCGCCAGGCCACGCCGCACCAGCTCCGCCACGGCGGTGTCCAGTTCGCGCCGGACGTAGGGCACCAGCGTCGGCAGGGGCTCGTCCGGCGGGCGGTCCGCGGGCTTGACGCCGAGCAGTTCGGGCCGCTCCAGGGCCTCGGCGACCGACATGGCCACCCGATGCGACTCCCGGCCGGCGGCACCCCCCGCCGACTCGGCGAACGGCAGCGCTCCCGGTGCGACCGCGCGGGCCCGCGTTCCGTCCGCGACGTGGCCGGCCAAGAAGTCGGCGGCGGCGGTGCGGCGCGACCGGAGGTAGGCGGCGACCTGGTGCCGGACTGTCCGGCGGATCTCGGCGACGTCCTCGCGGCGCTGGGCACCGAGCAGGGCGTCACGGACACCGGGCAGGAAGTCGAACTCGACGCCGTCGGGGTCGGTGCCGGGCGGTGGGGCCTCCCAGGGGGCGAGCAGGCCGCCGAGCAGGACCTCGGCGAGGTGGCCGTGGTCGGCCTGCGGGAGCATCGCCCGGCGGACGAGCGTCATCACCGGGAGGACCAGCGGCACGGCGGACAGGTGGCCGGCCAGCTCCTGCGCCAGTGGAGAGGCGGTCTCGCGGAACTGCTTCAGCGCCAGTTCGGCGGTGGCCGGCGGTGTGGCGGGGGCGGCGGCCGGCGGTGCGGCGGGATCGACGGCGGGGACCGGTCCGGCCCCGCCGGCGAGCAGGCAGCTGAGCCGGCCGCGCCGGCCACCGCCGGACACCAGGGCGGCGAGCGCGGCCAGCGACGACGGGCTCGGGTCCACCACCGGCACCGGCATCGGCCGGACCCCCGTGCCGGCCCCGTCGCCCGGCGCGGCCCGCAGCCGCCGGTGGGAGCGCCCGCGCGGGCGGGTGGCGGCGGCCTCCCAGCCCGCGTTGGGGGCTGCCGGGCCGCTGGCGCGCAGCCAGAGCGGGGTGGGGCGGACGGCGCCGCGGGACCAGAGGCGTTCGGGCAGGACGTTGAGCACGGCGACGGACCCGTGCCGGCCCCACCCGCGCAGCACCGCGTCCAGGGCGGGCCCGCCCCAGCCGGCGCCGACGGTGTCGGTGACCACCAGGACCAGGCGGCGGCCGGACGGGTCGGCGATCTCCTGCGGCCGGCGCGGCGCCCCGCCGGGGCGGGCGGCGAGGCCGGGCAGTCCCCCGGCCTCGGTGCCGCTGAGGTACCAGGTGCGGACGTCGCGGAAGACGCCGGTCTGGGCGATCACCCGGCGCAGCTCGGCGACCAGGTCGTGCCAGAGGGTCATCGAGCGGTGGGTGTCGACGACGAGGGCGAGGTCGAGCCAGCGGCCGGGGGTGGGGCGCAGGACGGGCACCAGCAGGCGCTGGTCGACGCCGGCGCTGACGGTGGCCTCCTCGTCGAGTTCGGTCTCACCACGGCTGTGGGCGAGGGTGCGGCGGCCGAGCGGGCGCAGGGCGCGCATGACGGCGAGCGGGTCGGCGAGGGCGGCGGCGCGGGCGACGCGGACGAGGTCGCCGCGGGCGGCGCCGGGGCCCGGCTCCGTGCCGCCAGGGGCGGCCAGGTCGGCGGTGGCGTAGTGCTGTTCGAGCGGCCCGCCGGTGCGGCCGGGAGCGGGTCCCGGGCCGGCGGCAGCGCCTGGTCCTGGGGGCGGGTCCGCGGCCGGGTCGGCCGGGCCCGCGGGGCGCTGCGGCCGGTCGAGGGCGGCGCCGCCGAGGCAGCCGGCCAGCCAGAGGACGTCGGCCAGCTCCTCCGCGCCCAGGCCGGCGGCCGAGGCGGCGTCGGCGTCGGCGAGCGCGCGCAGCAGCCGGTCCGTCACGGCGAGGCCGGACCGGTGAGCTTCTGCAGGACGGTCTGCAGGAACACGTCGCGCTCGGTGTCGTCCGACCAGGCGCCGCTGAGCCGGAGCTGGACGGCGTTGAGGAGCTGGTCGGTGGCGAGGTCGCCCTCGGCCCGCCGCTCGTCGAAGGCGCGGATCAGGCCCTGGACGAGGTCGCGGCGCCGGTCGTCGAGGTCCGTGGGGAGGTGGAGCCGCTGTCTGATGATCTGTTCGAGCCGGGCCGGGCCGGGTGGCTGGACGTGCAGGCGGATGCAGCGGCGGAGGAAGGGCGGCGGGAAGTCGCGCTCGTTGTTGCTGGTGAGGACGACGATCGGGAAGGCGCGGCACTGGACGCGGCCGTGGTCGACGGCGACGGTGGTATCGGCGGGGCGCAGGCCCTCCGCGGCGTCCGGGGTGTCGTCGGTGCCGATCCGTACGCGTGGTTCGCGGGCGGCGATCCGGGCGAGTTCGGGGATCTCGAAGCCGCCGTCCTCGAAGACGGTGAGCAGGTCTCCGGGAAGGTCGATGTCGCTCTTGTCGATCTCGTCCACCAGCAGGACGCGCGGGCGTTCCTGCGGGAGCAGCGCGGTGCCGAGCGGGCCGAGCCGCAGGTAGGGGGCTATCGAGCGCGAGCGGTCGGGGGCCGACTGAGCCGGTGAACCGCCGTGCAGCTGCTGGAGGTTGGCGTCGTGCAGTCGGCTGATCGCGTCGTAGCGGTAGAGGCCGTCGCGCAGGGTGCTGCGGCTGGTGATCGGCCAGTGCAGGACCGGGCCGAGGCCGAGGTCGGTGGCGATGCTGTAGGCGAGGGTGGACTTGCCGACGCCGGGTTTGCCGGTGACGAGCAGCGGGCGGCTCAGGTAGAGGGCGGTGTTGACGGCGTCGGTCTCGGCCTCGTCGGCGACGTAGCCGGTGCCTCGCCGGGCGGTGCGGTCCCAGGCGTGCCCGGAGGGGCCGGGCGGCCGGTACTGCGGGTCCGGCGTGCCGTCGAAGTCGCGCCAGGGCGGCTGCTTGCCGGCCAGCCGGGCGAGGCGGGCATCCGGGGTGCCCTCGCCCTGGTAGATCCACCAGTCCTTCATATGCTGCTTCCTTCCCTTCCAGGCCGGAGGGCGATCCCCCGTCAGGACAGCGATCTGGTCCGGGGCCGGTGCTCGGGGTCGTCCCAGAGCAATCCCAGGCGTGCGCCCGCCGGGCAGTCGGCGCAGCCGCCCGGGGCCGATCCGATCCGTAACTTCCTTACTGCGTCGGGCAGCCGGTCGAGGTCGAGGGCTGGGGCGAGGGCGGGGGCAGAGCCGGCGGCCGCGTCCGCCGCGCGCGCCTCGTCGGCGTCGGCGTCGGCGTCGGCCGCGCCGGCACCGTCAGCCCCGTCGGTCACGGCGGCGAGGAGGGCGGCGAGGGTCTCGGACCCGGGGCAGCAGGCCGACTCCGCGCCGGTCCGCCGCCAGACGGCGATCGGCAGGCCCGCGTCCAGGACCAGTTCCAGCCGGTCGGCCAGCGGTGTGCCGTGCCGGTCGAGGAGGGCGCAGACCGGGTGGCCCTCGGCGCCGAGCCGGTCGGCGAGGCCGGGGCCGAGCGGGGTGCGCCCGGTGAGCGCGTGGACGGCGTCGGGGTGGCGGCCGCCGTGTTCGCGGTACCAGGCCCACTTGCGCCGCCACCGGTGGCCGGACTGGTGGGTGCGCTCCTCGGGGCAGCGGACCACCACCTCGTAGGAGGTGCCGAGTTCGGCGGAGCGGCGGCCGCGGGTGGGCAGCGGCCAGCGTTCGAACTCCTCGTCCAGCAGCGGTTCGGGGACGTGGAACTCGATCCGCCGCAGCTCGGGGCCGGCCGCGCCGAACAACTGCCGGACCAGCTCCTCCCGGACGGCGGCCAGGGCGATCGGGCGGGCGGACTCCCAGAGGGCTTCGAAGCCCCGCCGGTGGAGCCACATCCGGACCAGGTAGGCGTCCTCGTCGGCGGACTCGGTGAGCTGGACGTGCAGTTCGGCGCGGCCGTCGCGCTCCCGCGCCGGCGGTGCGGGGACGGCGTCGGCGCCGAGCCGCAGGCCGGTGCGCCGGACCCAGTCGGCCAGCCGCTCGGCCCGGGCCCGGTCCTCCTCGCGGGCGGCGAGGTAGCGGACGAAGGCGAGCGGGAGCGGGAGGCGGCGGGAGCCGGACCCGAGCCGGCGGTCGAGGTCGCGCACCACGGCCATCGGTTCGGCGGCCGGCAGCGCCGGTCCGGGCGGGGCGCAGCCGGCCGCCTCGAAGGCCCAGCGGTAGGCGCGGTAGGCGTCCGGTGGCAGGCCGGGCCCGGGGAGGAGCCCGTGCAGCTCGGCCCAGGCCTGGTCGTCGAGCCGGGGCGCGCCGGGCGGCTCCTGCGGCCAGCCGTCGTCGGTGACCGGATTGCCGTCCCAGTCGCTGATGCGCCACTGGATCTGCTGCCAGGCCTGGCCCCGGTCGGCGAGCGCGGCGAGATCGGCGTGCACCTCGCGGGCGATGTCGGGCAGGTGGCGCAGGCTCTCGTCGAGGCTGCGGGCGGCCAGCCTGGCCAGCAGGGTGTCGGTGAGCCGGCCGGCGCCGCCGATGTTCTGGGCGGGCAGGCCGGGCCGGGCGGCGTAGAGGACGAAGGTGCTGCGACTGCGCACCGGGCGGCCGTTGCCGTAGTCGACCCGGCCGAAGGTGGGGCCGGCTCCGGTGCGGACGTCGAGGCGGCAGGCGTCACCGATCGAGACCACCCGGCGGAACCGCTGGTTGACCTTGCTGGAGCGCCAGAAGCGCAGGGCGGAGTCGAGGTCGAGGTGACGGATCGGCGGAGCGGAGGCGTCGGCGAACGGCAGCAGCAGCTGGTCGTCGTCGCCCGCGTAGCCGTGACCGGCCCAGTAGATGAGGAGCAGGTCGCCGTCGCACTTGGGCAGTTCGCGCAGCAGCGCGTCCTCGATCTCGTTGCCGGTGGCGGGGCGGTGGGCGGGCAGCCGTGCTGCGGCTGCGGCGGGCGCGGGCGGGCTTCCCGGGCCGGCGGGGGCGGGCAGCGGGGAGAGGAAGAGCCGGACGTTGGCGGCGGGAACGCCGGCCGGGCCGGTGAGCCACTCGGCGAAACGGACGGCGTCCCGGGCGGGGCCGCGGAGGTCCCAGTCGGCGCCCACCCCGTACGACTCGATGCCGACGACGAGGGCGAAGACCCGTTCGGGCGCGAGGTGCTCGGCGTCGTCGCCGGCGAGCTGCCTCACCCGGCGGCTCCGGCGGCCGGCCTCGCGGGCGCGCTCCCGGCCAGCGCGGCGGCGATCCGGTCGTAGAGGGCGGGGAGCTTGAAGTAGGCGCTGTGGCAGTACGGGAACGGCTGACGGCTGCTCACCTCGTGGTCGGTGACCCGCCGGTCGCCGGGGAAGACCGGCCCGGCCCGGTAGCCGAGGACGTCCCCCGGGTCGTAGACGTTCAGCCAGTCCGGGAACCCGGCCGGCAGGGCGTCGCCCGGCTCCAGACCGTTGAGCGCGCCGAGTTCGTGCAGGAACGGCGCCTGGGAGCCGACGGTGACCAGCAGCCGCAGCCCGGCCGGGGCCTCCCGGCGGACCGCGGCGAGGGCGAGGCAGTCGACCAGGGCGATGCCGCCGAGGCTGTGGCCGATCACCACGGTCGGTCCGGGGGCGGCGGCGATCCGCTCGGCCAGGAAGGCCCGGAGCGGGCCGCCGCGCGCCTGGTAGCGGAGGATGTCGCCGAGCGCGGGGGTGGCACCGACGGTCAGGGCGCCGCGGTGGCGGTCGAGCAGTCGCTGGCCGCCGAGCCGCATGCCGAGCCGGCCGAGCACCCCGGCCGCCCGGCCGAGCGGTCCGCGGGCGGCCCCGCCGAGGCGGTCGGCGAGGAGTTCGACCAGCCGGTCGCGCTCGTCGGCGGTGCAGAGTGCCCCGGGGCCGGCCGCGGTGAGGAGTTCGGCGGTGAGCGCGCGGGCGGTGACGGCGATCAGTTCGGCGCCGGCGACCGGGTCGACGGCCCGCTCGCAGGCCTCGGCGAAGTCCTCGGCGGCGGCCACCCGGCGGAGGGCCCCCGACAGGTGCGGGGTGAGCGCGGTGGCGGCCAACAGGGCTTTCAGTTCAGCGAGTTCTTCGCTGACACCGTCGAGCACGTCATGGTCCGCCCCGGGGTGCGCGAACGCAGCCAGCCGGTCCGCGACGGCCTCGCCCGGGGTCCGCGCCCCGGGGGCGCCGAACCCGTCGTCCTCGACCGGGAGCCGGGCCAGCACCCGCAGCTCGCAGAGCGGGTCGACCAGCAGCAGCGTCCAGCCGCCGTCCACCCGGTCGACCAGTGCCTCCGGCTGTGCCGGGGCCGCTGCGGCGGGCGCCGGGAGGCCGGCGAAGCCCGGGATCGAGGCGCCGCCCGCTGCCAGCGTCGCGCCGTGGTCGTCGCCCCAGTAGCAGGGCTCGACGACGGCGTCCGGGAACCGGGCCGTCAACTCGCGGGCGACCAGCTCGAACAGCGGGTCGTACCCCTCACGCCGCACCCCGGTGCCGTGTACGAACAGGAATCGCATACCGCCCCCACGCTCCGCGCCGGCTCCCCCGGGCCTGGTGGGTCCGATGGTCCGATCGTCCGCTCAGCACCCTAGCGCCGCCCGCCGGCACGCGGCAGCCGGTCCGCCGCACATCCACGCGGCGGCGGGCCCGCCGGTCGAGGCCCGGGCGACCGCCGCGGCTGCGGACCGGCCGGCGACCGGACCTTCGGGCCCCTTCGGACCCTGCGCACCCTGGATTGTCAGTCCCCCTTGCTACCGTCGCGAGCGACTGAACAGGTACGAACAGTACGAACACATACGGACAAGGGGGACGTTCATGGGTGAGGAACTGCGGCGGTTCGGCGTCGGCGCGTACGAGCGCTGGACGGCGATGTGGAACGGCGAAACGGACCTGGCGGCGGAGATCATGGCCCCGGAGTTCACCCTGCGCTACGCCCAGGCGGGCACCGAGGCCTTCGACGACGCGCACACGCCCGGGCAACTCGCCGCGCTCATCGCCGGCTGGCACGGCCGCCGCCCCGGGCTGCGCTTCGTATCCGAAGGGGTGGCGGTGGTCGACCTCGCGATGGTCGACGGCCGGCCGACCGGGCTGGTCGCCCGCCCCTACCTCGCCACGTTCACGGACGAACAGGGCGCGGACGTGGCCCGGAGCGGAACGGACACCCTGCGGATCACCGACGGCCTGATCAGCGAGGTCTGGTCGGTCTCCTCGGGCGCCGCCGGGCGCACGTTCTACCGCTGACCCGCCGGGGGCCCGGCCGGTTGTGGCCGGGCCCCCGGAACGGGCGGTGGTCAGTACCGCAGCACAGCGGCGATCCGGCCACGGTCGGCCAGCTCGCCGGCGGGGACGAACTGCACCGTGGCGCCGGTGTCCAGCGCCCGTTCGACGATCTCGTCCACCATGTCCTCGCGGACGTCCGGCTCACCGGCGGTGGCGGGCACGAGGTGGTTGTCCGTCACCCTGACGGGCTCCCAGTAGTCCTCCTCCACCGTCAGCAGGCCGACCCTGCCCTCGGAGACGTTCTGCCAGACCTCGTCGATACCGCTCGCCAGCGCCTTGACGCCGATGGCCTGGTCGAGGCGCTCGTGCAACTCGGCGACGGCCCGCCGCGCCTGCTGCTCGGCGGTGGGCCGGGCGGCCTCGGCGACGGCGGCGGCCGAGGCGTGGCCCAGGCCTCCGCGCGGCACCTGGGCCGCGGCGCGCTTGACCGCGGTGCCGACCTCGTCCAGCAGGGCGAGCGCGGCGGCCTCACCGAGCACGTAGAGCGGACGCGGGTCGGACTCCAGCAGGGCGCCGAGCGCGGTGTCCGCCTCGCGCAGGAACCGGCGGGTCTCCTCGTCGCGGAAGGTGCTCGGAACGTCGCCGATCCGCTCCTGGCGCTCGACGTCCCAGTTCGGGCGGACCTGGTCCAGCGGGAAGCGGCCCCCCGTGTGCTCGGCCAGCCGCGGCCCGGTGCCGCCGAACAGGGCGACCCGGTCGGCGGCGACCGTCAGCACCCAGTACGGCGCGCCGGCGGTGTAGGCGGAGACGAGGTTGCGGGTCAGGAAGGTCTCCGAGACCACCACCCGGGCCGGCACGGTGCGCGGCAGCGACCAGACCTGGTGCTCACCGGGCGCCGCGAAGATCGCCAGACCGTCCTCGGCGTGCACCAGGTCGACCTCCCGCAGGGCCCGGTCCAACTGCTCGACCACGTCCAGCCGGTCGGCCCGGGAGACCGCCTCGTCGGCGTGCAGCCGGTTCTTGGCCTCCGCGATCAGGTTGCGCAGGCGCACCGGGTCCTGGGTGTTGTCGGGCTCGCTGCGGTGGGTCGGCAGCAGGACGGAGACGGCCGGGTAGCGCCGGGGGCGGCGCAGCTCGGCGAGGACGGCTGGCGTGAGCTCGGCTGCGTGCATCGGTTGCCCTTCTTGTCGCGGTTGGCTGGGCGTAGTCGGAAAATTCGGCTTTCGCCGGATTTGCTCCCCGACCCCTCCCCATCCCACCGCCCTCCTATGCCACCCGCCACCGGAAACCCGTCGGTCGTCCCGATGCCCGGGCCGTAACCCGGGTGGCGGAGCATCGTTGGACGGGGCATGAAGAAGCGCAGCATGCTCGCCGTCGCCTCGCTCGCCGTGGGCGTCGTGGCCTCCCTGACCGCTCCCAGTGCGCACGCGAGTGCGGTCGGCGGGCAGGGCGACCTCACCGGGCCGCTCCAGCAGGGCGGGGCCGTCACCAAGGCCCCTGGCGCCGTCCAGGGGCCGGTCGGTGACGCCGGCGGCGTGGTCGCCGACAAGACGGGCTATGTGACGGGTCAGGCGGACGGCCTGGTCGGGCTGCCCGCCTGACCACATGCGACCGGCTGCGCGGGTGAGCAGTCGCACGGGTGGGCAACCGCGGTGCCCGGCCGGACTCAGTGGCCGGGCGTGTGCCCGTCAGCCGAGCGGGGCGCCGAGGTCCTGGGTCCAGTAGAGACCCGCGGGTCCGGTCGCGACGCCGACGCCGACGTCCTTGAAAGCGCAGTCCAGCATGTTGGTCTGGTGGATCCCGCCGTCCATCCAGCGGGAGAACACGGTGGCGGGGGCGCTGGTCCCCCGGTCGAGGTTCTCGCCCCACCGCGACCAGTGGTAGCCGGCCGCGTTCAGGCGGGCGTCGGCGCGAGCGCCGTCCGGGTTGACGTGGTCGAAGAAGTTGCGGGCCACCATGTCGTCCGCGTGCTTCTGGGCCGCCGTGTGCAGCTTCGGGTCGATCCGCAGCGGGCCGCAACCGGCCTTGGCGCGTTCGGCGTTGACCAGGTCCACCAGCTGGCGTTCCGGGCTGGGCGGGGTCGCCGTCGGGCGGGCCGCGGTCGGTGACGGCGCGGGGGCGGCGGTGGTCGGCGGTGCGCTGGGCGCCGGTTCGGCGGGCACCGAAGCTGCCGTCACCGAGGGCGTCGGCGGCGCGGACGGCTCCGGGGCGGGCGGCAGGGGCATCGCGGCCGCCGGGACGAGGTCGGGAGCGACGGCCGGCGCGGTCGGTTCGGGCGCGGCCGGTTCGGGCTGCGAGTGCTGCGGCCAGACCAGGGCGAGGGTCGCGACGGCGAGGACCGCGGCCGCGCCGCCCGCGACGGCCGCCTTCCCCCGAGTGAGCGCGCTCCACGGGCCGCTCCCGCCGCCGGTGGGGTCGGCCGGCGCTCCGGCCACGCCGTTCGCGGCGCCGCCGTTCCCTGCGCCGCCGTTCCCTGCGCCGGTGTGGGCCGCTCCGCCGTTCGCCGCTCCGCCGTCGGCCGCACTGCCCGGCGTCACGGTGGCGGCCGTGGCCTGGAACGACAACGCGACCGGCGAGTCCAGCGGGACGGGCACCAGCGCCAGGCCGGCCAGCAGCCCCTCGGCGGGGAAGAGGTCGCGGCCGAGCCGGTCGCAGGCGGCGCAGCTGCGGATGTGCCGGGCTATGCGCTTGCGCCAGACCGAGTTCGGGGTGCCGTCCCAGCCCTCCGTCAGCTCCCCCAGCTCCGGGCAGCGCGGGTAGGCGGTGAGTGCCCGGACCACGACCCGGCCGGCTTCCAGCTGCTTCTTCATCCGCTGGACGCGGACCGCCGTGTGCTGCGGCGTCAGGTCGAGCGCCTCGGCCAGTTCGGCGCGGGTGAGGTCGCCGCAGGCCTCCAGCCACCAGAGGGCGAGCAGCTCGCGGTCGTCCGGGTCCAGCCACCGGGTGGCCTCGGCGACCTCGCGCCGCTGACCGGAGAGGCCGAGGCGCAGGATGGTGAGGTCGGTGAAGTCGGCCCGGGGGTCGGCGAGCTCCCAGGCCTCGTCGAGGCCGCCGACCGTGCTCTGCTGCTGGCCGGTGCAGCGGCGGCGGACCTGGTTCATGGTGATCGCGACCAGCCAGGAGCGGAACGACTCCGGGTCGCGCAGCCCGTCGAGGCCGTCCAGCGCCCGGATCATGGTCTCCTGCGCGACGTCGTCCACGTCGGCATGGCCGTTCAGCGCGCGCCCGGCGACGTTGTAGACCAGCGGCAGCCAGGTGGCGACCAGCGCCTCCTGGGCCTGCCGGTCGCCCGCCTGGGCCGCCAGCACCAGGGTCGTCCCGGTGCGGTTCTGCACGTCAACGTTCATGGGTCCGCACTCCGTCTTGCCGTCATCCGTCCGCCGCTGCCTCCTCGGAGACCTTCGGGGAATGCTCAGATAACAACAATTTGCGCGGATTCGGAAAACGGGGTCGGGGACAGGGGCCGGGGACGGCCTCCCGACGGGGCTCCGACCGGCCCGCCCGGCGTGGCCGGCGGTGGGACCGCCGGGGCCAGGGACGGCACTCCGCGGTCAGGACGGCGAGGCGAACACCTGCGTCCACCAGGGGCCGCCGGATCCGGTCTTCACCCCTACGCCGATCTCCTTGAACGAGCAGTTGAGGATGTTGGCGCGGTGGCCGGGGCTGTTCATCCAGGCGTCCATCACGGCGGCCGGGTCCTTCTGGCCACGGGCGATGTTCTCGCCCCAGCTGCTCCAGCGGTAGCCGGTGGCTTCGATCCGGTGGTCGGCGTGGTAGCCCTCGGGGCTGGCGTGGTCGAAGTAGTTGCGGGCTGCCATGTCCTCGCTGTGGCCCTGGGCGGCGGTGGCCAGCCGCGTTTCGGCGGTCACCGGGCCGCAGCCGTGCTCGGCGCGCTGCGCGTTCACCAGGTCCACGACCTGCTGGGCGTACTGGGCTGCGGTGCCGCTCGCCGGGGCGGCCGGGGCCGGGGCGCCGGTCCGGCCGGAGGTCGCGGTGGCGCTCGCGGCCGCCTTGGCGGCGCTGCTCGTCGAGGCGACGGGGCTCTTGGCGGACGCGGCCGCGCTCGATGCGGACGCGGTGGGCTTCGCGGACCCCGTGGCCGAGGGAGTCGGAGCGGCCGTGGTCCCACCGGTGGCCGACGGGGTGGCCGGGGCACCGGAGGCGGCGTGGGCCGCGTCGGTGGCGGCCGGGCTGCCGCCGGCTGCGGCGACGGCCGGGTCGAAGCCGCCGGCGCCGGGAATCTGTATGCCCTCGTGATCGCCGGCCTCCGCCGCGATCTGCGGCTCGAACGCCACCGCGTCCCGGTCGCTCCCGGCCCCGCCGTAGACGGCGTACCCGGCTCCGGCGAGCGCCGCGAGCACCCCGGTACCCGCCACCGCGGCGACAACGGCCACCACCGGGCCGACGCCCCGGCCGCGGCGGCCCCGCCCGCGCCGCCGGTCGGCGGCGCGGCGCGCAGCACGGCCGCCGGCCGCGGCGTGGTGGCCGGACGCGGGAAGGATGGTCGTCCTGTCTTCGCTGTTCACCTGGGCACGCTTCCTGTGTCGGGTCGGCCGGTACGAGTGCCGACACCTGGGAGACCCCGTGGCGGCGTGTCGATAACAGAAAACACGAACGAATTTCCGACTGCCGGTCGGCTCCGGGGTCGCGGGCCCGCTCCGGGCCCCCGTCCGGCCCCCATGGGGGCCCCATGGGCGGGCACTCGTGGCGGGCACTCGTGGAGCGGGCGCTCCGGGCGGGCCGTTCGGTCAGGCTTCGTCCGGCGCCATGTCGTAGGTGACGAACATGGTCCGGGTCGCGACCTGGTCGTACTTGCTGCGTGCCCGGTGGTTGTCGTCGGAGGTGATCCACCGCACCACGTTCCAGCCGCGCTCGGCGGCGATCTCCCGCAGCCGGGCGAGCAGCGCGTCCACCGCGCCGCCGCCGCGCGCGTCCGGACTGACGAACAGGTCGTCCAGGAAGCCGCCGACGGCGCCGTGCAGCGGTCGGGAGAACGGGCGGTAGTGGGCCAGCCCGACCGGCGTGCCGTCGGCGTCGCGGACCAGCAGGCCGTCCAGCTCGTGCGCCGGGTCGGTCAGCCAGGACCAGACCAGCTCCGCCTTCTCCTCCGGCATCGGGACGCGGTAGAACGCGCAGTAGCCCCGGAACAGCTCGCGCCAGGCGGCGAAGTCACCGCTCTCGGGCGCGCCGACGCTCCAGCGGGCGGCGGAGGCGGTCGCGGCGGGGGTCGCGGCAGCAGTAGCAGTGACGGTCGCGGCGGCGGTGGCGGTCTGGGGAGTCATCTCGGCCTCCAGGTGTCGGGTGGACCACGGTCGGCACGCGGCGGTGCACCGCGCGCGGTATCGCGCCAGCATGACGGTCCGTCGGGCCGCCGAAGATGGACGTCGCGGACAAGAGCACGGCGGGCTTCGCTCCACAGCGGCGCAGCCAGACTGCCACCCGCGAAGGCGTGTCCTGTGGTCCGGGACGGGCTCGTCGCCGATGCTGGAGCCCGCGCACGCCCTTGCACCGACGATCTGCACCGACGATCTGCACCGACGATCTGCACCGACGATCTGCACCAACGACCTGCACCGACGACCTGCACCGACGCCCTGGCATGCCCCGGCGCATCCGACCCGACGCATCCGACCTGCACCACCACCCCCGAGGAGCCCCGTATGCTGCTCCGTCACCTGGCCCAGACCTCCCGCGCCGTGGCGGGCGAGCCCGGCCGCCGGGCCAAGATCACGCTGCTGGCCGACTGCCTCCGCGAGCTCGGCCCGGCCGAGGCCCCGGCGGCGGTGGCGCTGGTCTCCGGCGAGTCGCACCGGCTGCGCACCGGCATCGGCCCGGCCTCCCTGCGCGACCTGCCGCCGCCCGCCGCCGAGCCCTCACTGGGCGTCCGGGAGGCCGAGCGGACGCTGGAGGCGATCGCCGGGGTGCACGGCGCCGGTGCGCAGGTCGAGCGCCGCCGGCTGCTGGCCGGACTGTTCGAGCGGGCCACCGACGTCGAGCAGGCGTTCCTGCGGGCGGTGCTGGTCGGCGAGCTGCGACAGGGCGCACTCGACGCAGTGGTGGCGGACGCCGTGGCCCAGGCCGCCGGGGTGCCGGCGGCGGCGGTGCGACGGGCGCTGATGTTCCGCGGTTCGGCCCGCGCGGTCGCCGAGGCGGCGCTGACCGGCGGGGCGCCGGCGCTGGACGTCTTCCGACTGGAGGTGGGCCGCCCGGTCCGGCCGATGCTGGCCGCCTCCGCGCCGGACGTCGCGGCCGCCCTCGACCGGATCGGCCCGGCCGCGCTGGAGTGGAAGCTCGACGGCATCCGGGTCCAGGTGCACCGGGACGGCCGGGACGTCGCGGTGTTCACCCGGAGCCTGGACGACATCACCGCCCGGGTGCCCGAGGTGGCCGAGGCGGCACTCGCCCTGCCGGTCCGCTCGGCGGTGCTGGACGGCGAGGCGATCGCGCTCGGCCCGGACGGACGCCCGCGCCCGTTCCAGGAGACCGCCGCGCGGACCGCCTCCCGGCAGGACCCCGAGCGGCTGCGGGCCGAAGTGCCGCTCAGCGTCTACTTCTTCGACCTGCTGCACCGCGACGGCGAGGACCTGGTGGACCGGCCGGGTCGGGAGCGCTGGTCCGCCCTGGCCGAGTCGGTGCCGGCCGGGCTGCGGGTGTCGCGCACCGAGACCGGCGACCAGGAGCAGGCGCTGGCCTTCTTCCGGGAGACCCTGGCGCTGGGGCACGAAGGCGTGCTGGCCAAGGATCCGGCGGCGGGCTACGCGGCCGGCCGGCGCGGCGCGGGATGGGTCAAGGTCAAGCCCCGGCACACGCTGGACCTGGTGGTGCTGGCCGCCGAGTGGGGCAGCGGCCGGCGCCGTGGCCGGCTCAGCAACCTCCATCTCGGCGCCCGGGCCGCCGGGGAGCCCGGGCTCGGTCCGTGGGTGATGCTCGGCAAGACCTTCAAGGGCCTGACCGACGAGACGCTCGCCTGGCAGACCACGGAACTCCTCGCCCGCGAGGTCGAACGCGACTCGTACACCGTGCGGGTACGGCCGGAACTGGTCGTGGAGATCGCGTTCGACGGCGTCCAGCGCAGCCCCCGCTACCCCGCCGGGCTGGCCCTCCGGTTCGCCCGGGTGCTCCGCTACCGGCCGGACAAGAGCGCGGCCGAGGCGGACACCGTGGCCACCGTCCGGGAGATCGCCGCGACGGAGGGGCTCTGAGGGGCAGTCCGCCGCCACCCGGGAGCCCCGTCCGCACACCCGTGCTGACGATCTCTCAAACATCCTCCAGACCAAGGGCATTCTCCATCGGAGCGAATCGGCCATTCTGCGCGAAAGCGGCGACGCACCCTTCGTGTGCGACAGAGCGGCGGTTAGGTTGACAACGACTGCGGGGGGCGGCCGGCCCGGGCGATCCGGTGCCACACCACTGAGAGGTGTCCGTACATGCAGGTGAGCGTCGACCCGGACCGCTGCTGCAGCTCCGGCCAGTGCGTCCTGACCGTGCCGCAGGTCTTCGAACAGGACGACCAGGACGGCCTGGTGAGACTGCGCCTGACCGTCCTGCCACCGGCGCGCCACGCCGACGTGCGGCTCGCCTCCGAGCTCTGCCCGGGTGGCGCGATCACCGTCACCGAGGACGACCGGGGCGCGTAGCAGCCGCACCCGCCCGCCGGCCCGCCCCGCCGACCTCCGGACACCCCGGAGCCCGCCGCCCGCCGCCCGCCCCGCCGACCTCCGGACACCGGGGCCCGGTTGCCCATCGACACCGGCGGCCCTCAGTCACCACCTGCCACCTGCCACGCAAGGAGATCCCACCTTGACGAGCATGCCCACCGCCCCTGCCTCCGCCCCGCTGCTGCCCGCCCCCCACGACAGCCGTTGTCCGTTCAGCCCGCCGCCCGTCTACACCGAGGCCGCCCGCGCGGGCTCCGTCACCCGCGCCGAGCTGCTGGACGGCTCCTCCTGTTGGCTGGTGACCGGCTACCGCGAGGTGCGCACGGTGCTCTCCGACCACCGGTTCAGCGCGGACGTCCGCCGGCCGGAGTTCCCGAGCCTCGTCCCCGGCCGGCGCGAGCTCGCCGCCGCCAACCCCAGCTTCCTCCGCCTCGACGACCCCGAGCACGCCAGGCTGCGTCGCATGGTCACCGGGGACTTCCTGGTCAAGCGGGTGGAGGCGATGCGGCCCGGCATCCAGCAGATCGTCGACGAGGCCCTGGACCGGATGACCGAGCACGCCGGCCCCGCGGACCTGGTCACCCGCTTCGCCCTGCCGGTGCCCTCGCTGGTGATCTGCCTGCTGCTCGGCGTCCCCTACGAGGACCGGCAGATGTTCCAGGAGCTCAGCCGGGTGCTGATCAGCACCACGACCGGCCAGGACGAGGTCGCCCTGGCCCAGGGCGAGATGCTGGACTACCTCGGCGGCCTCGCCGCGCAGAAGCGGCACCGGCCCGGCGACGACATCCTCAGCCGGCTGGTCGCCCGCGACGACCTCTCGCTCCGGGAGATCGCCTCGACCGGCCTGCTGCTGCTGTTCGCCGGGCACGAGACCACCGCCAACATGATCGCGCTCTCCACCCTCCTGCTGCTCCGCGACCCCGGGCAGGCGGCCCGGCTGGCCGACCCGGCGGCCGTCCCCGGGGCGGTGGAGGAGCTGCTGCGCCACCTCACCATCGTCCACACCGGCCTGCCGAGGCTCGCCGTGGAGGACGTCGAGCTGGGCGGCACCCTGATCCGGGCCGGTGAGGGGGTGATCGCGATGCTCTCCACCGCCAACCAGGACGAGGAGCTGTTCGGCACCCCGGGCACCCGGCCCGTGGACGAACTGGACGTGGACCGGGACGCGCGGCGCCATCTCGCCTTCGGCTTCGGCGTGCACCAGTGCCTGGGTCAGCCGCTGGCCCGGGCCGAGCTGCAGATCGCGCTCCCCACCCTGTTCCGCCGGCTGCCCGGACTGCGGCTCGCGGCGCCGGATGACGAACCGGCCTTCCGCTCGAACTCGCTCATTCACGGTCTGCGGGAGCTGCCGGTCACCTGGTGAGCCGCAGTGCGGGGCCGACGGCGGGGGCGACGGCGCGCGGGACGACGGCGGGGCCGCACCTCGGGACGACTCCGCGCGGGACGACGGCGGTACGACGCCGCGCGGGCCCGGCATCGTGGGACGGCGACACCCGCGACCGGCAGCATGCGGCCCGCGAGGGCCTGGCCGAATGTCCAGGCCCGGTTGGCCGTGGGGCGGGCGCGGGGGCAGGCTGGAAGGGCGAGACAGAGACCCGGTCCGGCGCCCGCCCGGCGCCACCCGCACCACGGCGCACCCGGACGTGCCCGGTCCGGCCGAGGAGACGGAGCCCGCGATGACCGACATGAGCGCACGGTCCGAGGTGAGCGTCGACCGCGAGGAGGATGTCCGCGCCGCCGACCCGGAGGAGGGCATCACCTCGATGCAGAACCAGCACGCGCAGGACACCTCGCAGGCGGAGGGCGAGCCTCTGGACGAACCCGAGGCACGCAGCTGACCGTCCGCGACGAATGAGTTTCCACGAGGCCGCCCGGTGCACGGGCGGCCTCCGCGACCGCGGGTGTCGCTGCCGCATCGGCGGCGGACCGGCGGGGGAGGATGGGCGCATGAGCGAGCAGCAGCAGGGCGCAGCAGCGGCGCAGGGCGGCCGGCCGGCCGAGCCGCCCGGGGATCCGCGGATGTCTTGGGCCACCTGGACCACCCAGTCGATCATCAGCGGGCCCGGCGGGGTCACCACCGCGGAGGTCGGTCCGATCTCCGGCGACCTCACCGTGCACACCACCTGGGTGGACGGCGAGGCCCGCCTGACCGTGCAGTACACCGGCGCGCTGGACTGGTACACCGTGTCCGGCAGCCCCGTCCCGGCGGCGGACGAGATCACCGCCAGGGCGATCCACCAGGCCATGGTGAACGCCGTCAAGGCCGGTCGCGGGGCGGCCGCCCCGCAGGCGCCCGGTATCTGACGCGGGCCGCGTTTCCGGGCCCCCTCCTGGCTGGGCAAGCCCCCGGCCGGGGCGGGGCCCGGCCTCGTCCCGGCTCACGGAAGCCCGGGCGCCGGGGTCGGCTGCCCGAAGCCGCCGCCTGTGGGGCCGCCGCCGGGTGTCCCTCGGGGAGCCCCCTCAGGGAGCCGTCTCGCCCGGCAGGGCCGGGGCGGCGGCGGACCAGTAGGCGGCGTCGGCGGGGCGGCGGGAGCGCAGGTCATCGCGGACCTGGCGGCCCACCTTGCGGGTGTCGCGCCGGTTGACGGTGGCGCCGATGCCCGCGCCGACCATCAGCGGGATGAGTGAGGGCAGGCGGCGCAGCGTACTGCGGGTGAGCCGTTTGCGGACCTGCTGGCGGACCTCCGCGCCGAGCGCCATCGCGGCCAGCCCGGCCGGCTTCACCAGCAGCGTCGGATCGATGCCCCGGCGGTTGGCCCAGGCGGCGACGTAGGCGGACGCCCGCTGGGTGACGTTGCCCTGGGCGCGGACGCCGTAGACCTCGTGCAGCTCGGCGATCAGCTTGATCTCGACGGCCGCCACGGCGAGCGTCTCGGCGGCGATCTCCACCGCCATCGCCGGCGGCACGGGCAGCATCGCCGCCGCCCCGACGCCGGCGCCGAGCGCGGCGGACGCGCGGGAGGCGCCGGTGATCAGCAGCGCGGCCAGCCGGTCGGCGTCGGCGGCCGTGGGGTGCTGGGCCCGGAGGGTGGCGAGGTTGCGGACCGGGATGCGCGGCGCCGCCTGCATCAGCTGGTCGGCCATGGCCCGGCCGCCGTACGCCGCGCCCTTGGCGGCGGACCGGCTGCCGGCGCCGATCAGCTTGGCGATCGAGGCGACCAGCGTCGCGCCCCGCCGCCGGCCGCGCTCGGCCCGGGACTCGACCTGGTACTCGGCGACCTGCCGGGAGGGACCGCCGTCCGCCGGACCGGCGGTGGGCTCTTCCAGCTCCTCGACCAGTTCGGCCAGCTCTTCGGCGACTTGCCCCGGGGTGGGCTCCGGGGTGGGCTTCGGCTGCCCGGAGCGTCCCGGCTTCCTGAAGATTGCCATGCTGTGCGGGTACCCGGTGGCGCGCGGCGGTACGCCCTATTCGGTGATCTCCACTCCGCGCCAGAAGGCGATCCGGCCGCGGACGTGCGCCGCCTCCGCCTTCGGATCGGCGTAGTACCAGGCGGCGTCGGGGTTGACCTCCCCGTCGACGTGGAGGGTGTAGTACTCGGCGATGCCCTTCCAGCCACAGACGGTGGTGGTGTCGGACGGCCGCAGGTACTCGGTGCGGACCGATTCGGCCGGGAAGTAGTGGTTGCCCTCGACGACGGTGGTGTCATCGCTCTCGGCGATGACCGTGCCCTGCCAGCGCGCTGTGGTCATGCGGCGATTCTGCCGGACGGCCGCGTGCCGTGGGAGGGGCCCCCGGGCCCGGTGGGCGGGTGCGCTGCCGCGGCCCGGTGGGGCGGGCGCGCCGGCGCGGCCCGGTCTGCGGGTGCGCCGGCGAGGGCGTGAGGCGGGTGGCCGACGGGGGCGTCACGGGAGCGGCTGGGCGTGGACCGGGAAGTGCGGGGACTGGTGGCCGCCACTGGCGAGCATCCGGACCTCGCCCGAGTCGCTGATCTCGGCCCGGACGATGCCGCTGGCGTCCTCGTAGACAGGGTGCCCGCCGGGGCCGGTCGCGCTGGTCCGGATGACCACGACGACGTCCTGCGGGGCCTGGGTGCCGGGCGTGCCCGGGAAGGTGAGCGCGTAACGGTCCGCGGGGCTCATCGCCGACCTCCTGTTCCTGCTGGTGGGGGCCGGCCTCGGTCCGGCCCGCCGCTTGCTGTGACCGCCCGGTCAGGCGGAGGCCTGAACGGTCCGCGTGGGCGCGCCGCGCACCTCCAGCTCCGCCAGTAGCCTGGCGGTCGCCTCGGTGACGGCGTCCACGGCGCGGTCGAAGGCCTCCCGGTTGTGCGCCGCCGGGGCCCGGAACCCGGACACCTTCCGCACGTACTGGAGCGCGGCCGCCCGGTAGTCCTCCTCGGAGGGGTCGGGCGTCACGGGTGGTCTCAGGGTCTTGATACTGCGGCACATGCCCCCAGTTTCGCGCGCGGGGGCCCGGCTGGCGACCCCCGTCCTCAACCGTTCCGACGCGGAGACCACTCGGGGTCGTCATCCGCTCGGATTAGGGTTTCGGACGAACTAATCTCTTTCGCCCTTACCCTCCCTCCCCTCTTCCCCGCGCTTCCCCTCCCCTCCCCCGTCTCCCGCCGGCCCGACGACCGTGCCGGCGACCGCTCCGCCCTGCCCTCGTGCGGGCGTCACCCCGGAGTCCCGCCGTGCCACTCGCGCTGGTCGCCCTGGCCGTCACCGCGTTCGCCATCGGCACCACCGAATTCGCCGCCATGGGGCTGCTCCCCCAGGTGGCCGACAACCTCCACGTCTCCATCCCGCAGGCGGGGTGGCTGATCTCCGCCTACGCCATCGGCGTGGTGATCGGCGCCCCGCTGCTCACCGCACTCGCCGCCGGACGGCCTCGCAAGGCGGTGCTGGTCACCCTGGCCGGCCTGTTCGCGACCGGCAACCTGCTCTGCGCGGTCGCACCCGACTTCTGGTCGCTGGCCGCGGCCCGGCTGATCACCGGCCTGCCGCACGGCGCGTTCTTCGGCGCCGGGGCGGTCGCGGCCGCCGAGCTGGTCGCACCGCACCGGCGGGCCCGGGCGGTCGCCGTGATGTTCTTGCCGCCGACGCGCTCCTGGGGTGACGCACAGGCGGGCCGCCCCGCTCCGCTGCCCGTCGTACTTGCCGTTGGCGGCGACGCGCCCACAACGGCAGGACGGGGGCGCTGCCGCACGCCGAACCGCTGCCCTGCCACGCCGGTCCGGAGGGATCGGAACTGAGTGCCCCGGCGGCACGGTCGGAACCCGCTGTGCGGACTCGCGACCGTGCCGCCGGGCCTGGGATGGCCTTGGGTGCGTCTCAGTAGTAGTGGCGGCGGCTGCCGACCTGGTGGCCGACGGCGCCCAGAATCCAGAGGATCAGACCGATGACGACCAGGACGATGCCGATGGTCCACAGGATGGAAATGCTGGTGAGGAATCCGATGACGAGGAGGATGACTCCCAGGATGATCACGATGACCTCCGTTGTGCGTTCCCCCCTGCCAATGTGGGTTCTCCGTCGGTGTGGAGGTGATGCTTCCCCTTTCCTGTGTTCCGCCGGTGTCTCTGAGGAATTGCGTGCGGTGCCGTTCCGGTCCCGCCGCCGGGGCTAGCTCCCCCGTGTCCGGTGTCGGCGGTGGTCAGGGGTGTGGGGTGAGGGTGGTGGTGAGGCCGGTGAGGAGGATGTCGAGGCCGCGTTCGCGTTCGGCGGCGCCGTCGTAGGTGGCCAGGGCGGTGACGAGGCCGAGTCGAGGACCGGTTAGGGTCCGGACTCGTTATTTCCTGCCGTGGCACATGGCATCGCGGTCGGGGCTGGGGGGTGCCTTCGGGGTGTGGAGGTCGTCGATGGTGATGTCGACGCGTGTGACGGCGAGTCCCAGGGCGTGTTGTGCGTTGTGCAGGACGGCCTGGCGGACCTGGTCGGCCTGGGTGAGCAGTGGGTGGGACGGGTCGGCGGTGAGGGTCATGGTGGCGTGGATGGTTCTGCCGTCGGGGGTGGGTGTGAGGCGGCAGCTGCCGGCCCGGGCGGTGCCGGCGTTGTCGGCGGCGCGGCGCAGTGTTTTGGCGGCGGTGTTCTCGTCGATGTGATGTCCGTGGGCGGGGTCGCCACGGGAGAGTCGTCGTCCTCGTCGGTGTTCGGCCCGTACCGCGCGCATGACCCGCCCGGGCAGGGCCGTGCTCTCGATGGATCCCTGGGCGCGTAGGGCCTCGGTGGCCTGACGCAGGAGGCACTCCTTGCGGGCGTCGTCGGGGTCATCGGGACGGTCCGGGGTCCGGCCGTTGCCGGGCCCGGTCATTGTCTGGTCGGCTGCGCGGGGCGGCCGGTGTTCTAGCGCCATGGGTCCATCGCCTTCGCCAGCGACCGGCGGGTGCGGAACAGCCTGCCGCGCACTGTCTGCTCGCTGATGCCGAGGGTCCGTGCGATGTCGCCGTAGTGCATGCCGTGCAGTTCGCGCAAGATCCAGCAGGCCCGCTGGCCGGGGTCGATGCCGGCCAGTGCGCGGGAGAGAGCGCGTATGGCGGCGTGGGCCTCGGCCACCTGCTCGGGGGCTCCGAGCGCGGGGAGGGCTGCGGGTTCGGGTTGGAGGTCGAGGGGGACGGCAGGCAGGGGGCGGCTGCGCAGGAGGCTGAGGCAGCGGTTGGTGACGATGCGGTAGAGCCAGGTGCGGAACGCGGCGTCGCCCCGGAAGTCCGGCAGTCGCCTCCACGCGCTGAGGAGGGACTCCTGGACCATGTCCTCGGCGTCCTGCCGGTTGCCGGTCAGGTGCCGGGCGAGGGTGAGGAGGGCGGCGCTGTGGCGGCCGACCAGGATGGCGAAGGCGTCGTCGTCGCCTTCCGCTGCGCGGACCGCGAGGATCTGGTCACTGAGCGGGGTGGTGTGGTCCGGGCCGACTGTGGTGGACGCGGGCGGGAAGCGCCGGGGCGCGGCCGGGCGGTCGCGTCGGGCGCTGGGCCGGGGCGGCGGAGGCCGCTCGCGGAGGCCGGCGGTGGTGGGGGTCTGTGCTGTGCTCATCGTGGCGTCCGGTCGCCGGTGCTGAATGCCCCTCCTCCTCTCGTCTGTCCCTTATCCGGACGGTCATGCCGAGGGCGTGACGATTTCGTGCGGGCGGCGTCCAACAGTTAGGCGGGCCCGGCCGGGCCCACACCGGGGCGAGGTCAAGGAGGCCCTGCCATGACGGACACCTCCAGCAGTTTCCCGCAGGGCGACGGACGCCCGGAGGACGGCCTGCAAGGTCCCACCGGCGCGGACCGGATGCCCGAGGATCGGGGGAAGACGACCATCGCGGACAGCGTCGTGGAGAAGATCGTGGGCACCGCCGCCCGGGACGTTCCCGGTATCCACGCTCTGGGAGCCGGGATGTCCCGCACCCTGGGCGCGGTACGCGAGCGCGTTCCGGGCGGGGGACGGGCGAATGTCAGGGGCGGAGTGAAGGTCGAGGTGGGCGAGCGCCAGACCGCCGTCGACCTCGTCGTCGTCGTGGAGTACGGCGTCCCCATCACCGAACTGGCGGGCGACGTGCGCGTCGCTGTCATCTCGGCGGTGGAACGCCTGACCAGCCTGGAAGTCGTGGAGGTGAACATCGCCGTCGACGACGTCCACCTCCCCGACGAGGACGAGGACACCGAGAGCCGCGTCGCCTGACCCGCAGCCGCCCGGCCCCGCACCGTCGCTGCCGGGACGCTGCCGCGTGACCGGGTAACGCCCGGGCGACACCGAACAAGGAGCATGTGAGATGAGCACAGCCGCAATCGGTCTGCTCGCGGGAATGGCGCTGGGATTCGCCGGATACTTCGGAGGCTTCTGGGCCTTCCTCCTGGTCCTGGTCCTCGGCGTGGTCGGCCTCGTTATCGGGCGCATCCTGGAGGGCGAGGACATCAGGGACTGGCGTCGGCCCCGATTCGAGGACCGGCGCCGATGACCCCGCAACCCCTCGCGGCGCGCGAGCGCGGCGCCACCGTCATCCCGGACCGCGTGGTGGCCGGGATCGCCGCGCGGGCCGGCCGGGAGGCCCTCGCCGCGCAGCCGCACCGCCGCGCGCGGCCCGCGCCGCCGACCCCCGACGCGTCGGCACACGTCCACGGCGGCTCCGCCCGGATCAGGCTGGCCGTCGAACTGCCCTACCCGATCGACCTCGCCGCAGCTGCCCGCGAGTTGCAGCGCCGGGTGACCCAGCGCGTGGGCCGCCTGACCGGACTCGAGGTCACCGAGGTCGCCCTCGCGATCCGCCGCCTCATTCCCGAGGGCAGCGACGGCCGCGTCGGCCGCGTGCACTGACCCGCAGCGCACACCACCCCCTCACCGAGCCCTCCCCGCGGACCACCGCCGGGACATCCGCCCGCCCACCGCCCAGATCTCAAGGAGAGCCGGCATGACACACCAGCACCCGGCCGTCTCCGACCCCGACCCCGAATCCGCCACCGCGCAGGGTGGCCCGCCCGAAAGCAGCCCGGCCGGCACACTCGCGGCCGACACCGAGCACGGCCGTACGGCGTCACGCTGGTGGTCCGAGCGGAGGGTTCCCGCCGCGATTGTGGCCCTCGTCATCCTGGCGGCCTGCGCGTTCGTGCTGTTCGACGTCGTCCGGGTGCGCACCGGCCACACCGCCGCCGCCTGGCGCAAAACCCTTGCTGACGAACTCGCCACCCGCCCCATCGATGACCCGTGGGTCATCACCGGCGCGGCAGTGGCAGCCGCCCTGGGCCTGTGGCTGATCATCCTGGCACTCACCCCTGGCCGCCGACACCTCCTGCCCATGGCCGCCACCGACGACTCCGACGGCCCACAGGCCGCACTCGACCGCGACGGCGCCGCCCGACTGCTGCGCGATGCCGCCCTGCGCGTGCCGGGCGTCTCCCACGCCGACGTGCGAGTACGCCGACGCCGGATCAACGCCCGCGCCCAGGTCGCCTTCCGCGACCTGGACACCGTGCGCACCGAGGTCACCGAAGCACTGACAGCGCAGCTCGACGCCCTCGCCCTGGCCCGGGTACCCCGGCTCACAGTCCGGGCCCGTCGGCGCGGCCCGTGACCGTGCTGCCGCAGCGACAACGACCTCGGGCCCATCGCCACAGGAGACGACCTGATGAACTCTCACTCCGTCCTCAACCGGACCTTGCTGGCCGTCGCGGGCCTGGTCATGCTGGGCGGGGGCCTGCTCGTACTGACCGGCGCCCTGGACCTCTACCGGCGCTGGAGTCTCGATCCGCCCGCCGACTGGCCCCTCACCGGCCCGCACGACGCCCTCCTGCCGACCCAAGACCGCACCCGCTGGACGGGCGAGGACTGGTGGTGGCCGACCGTCATCGCCGCCCTGACCATCCTCACCGCCCTGGCCCTGTGGTGGCTGCTGGCACAACTCCGCCACCGGCACCCCGGACGCCTGCCGGTCGGCAACCCGCCCTGCGACGGCGTCGAACTGCACGACAGCGCCCTCGCCGACGCCCTGGCCGCCGACACCGCCCGACTCCCCGGCGTCCACAAGGCGCACGCCCGCCTGACCGGTCACGCCCACCGCCCCCAGGCCACCCTCGACCTCACCCTCGATCCGGACGCCAACCCCCGCGACGTTCTCCACGCCCTGGAAAGCACCCTGCACCGCGCCCGCCAGAGCACCGGATGGGAGCAACTCCCCGCCCGGGTCACGCTGCGCGTCGCCTCCCACCGGCCCCACCGCGCCGAGTGACCCGCGATGACCAGGTCACGGCAACACCGAGCAGGCCGGAGCGAGAGCGTCCCGTCGAAGGCCGGCACGACGCTCACACATGCCGACACCTGCCCGCCCCAGCCTCTTCACCGCCCGGCTGCGCCCGTGACACGCCGACAGCGGAACAGCCGGGCACGGCGGGGCGATGAACGGCTCCCAGAACCCCGGGTAGCCTCCGGCCGCGCCGTATGGAAGTCCCGAAAGGCGCCTTCCAGCACCAAGCACTCCACTCTGCCTGACCGGCCCAACCCCGGCAGAGCGCCCGCCGGGTGGGCGCCAAGTGTCGGGTGTTGCCGACGACGCGGGGTACGTCGGCGGGTTTGATCCGGCACAGGGAGGTGTCGCGTATGGCCGTCAGGAACGGGAATACCGCAGGGGCCGGGTCGCAGGGGCGGCGCCTGGCCGACAGCCATGCCATGAGCACTGTGGCCAGGGTCGGGCTCTGCGCCCGGGGAGCGATCAACGTACTGGTGGGGGTCCTGGCCGTGCGGATCGGGCTCGGCGTAGGGAGCGGTACCGAGGCTGACCGGTCCGGCGCGGTACGGACCATCGGCGAACAGCCCTTCGGCCGCTTCCTGCTGTGGGCGCTGGTGGTGGGGCTGGCGGCGATGGCGCTGTGGCGGCTGTCCGAGGCCGCGTTCGGATCATCGGTGCCGGGCGGCGACAAGTGGACCAGGCGCCTGGGCTCTCTGGTGCTGGCCGTGTTCTACGCGGTGATCTCCATCGGCGTGGTGCAGACCGTCCTGGTCGGCGGCTCCGCCGGGGGCCGGTCCGGCAACGAGACGTCCAAGGAGTACACCGCGAGGGTGCTGGACTGGCCGGGCGGGCGGCTCCTGGTCGGCGCGGTCGGAGCCGTCCTGGCCGTCGTGGGCGTGGTGATGGCGGTGCGCGCCGTGATGCGGAAGTTCGAGGAGGATCTCCAGACAGATGACATGAGCCCGCGAACGCGGCGGGTGGTCGCGCTGCTGGGCATCGTCGGCGGCGTGGCATGCGGCGCCGCCGCAGCGGTGGCCGGCCTGTTCATCCTGCTCGCCGCCGTGAAGTTCGACCCCAGCAAGGCCAAGGGCCTGGACGAGACGCTGCGCTCGTTCGCGGACACACCCGCCGGACCCGTGCTGCTGATCGCCGCAGCGATCGGCTTCGTGCTGTTCGGCCTCTACTCCTTCTGCGAAGCCCGCTGGCACAAAACTCCTGAACAATCAGACCCGCCCGCGCGATAAGGGAAGGTGTGCCGGCAGAGCAACCGACCCCGTTCCGGGCAACACCGACAGCGCGCCGACCCACAACCCCTGGAAAGGGGAACCCGACCCCACCCGCCACCGCAGCCGGCGGGCCCATCGAAGCCCGGCAGGCCGCTCGCCGCGCCGTTGACACAGCGACGGCATCGACCGTGGTACTCAACACCCATGCCGAAGAAGCCCCCCGGCCCCGAGGGCCATCCGTCCCTGCTCGGGCGGCTGCGCCGCAGGGTCGGCCGTTCGCCGGCCGGGCGCGGATGGAGACGGGGCAGCGCTCTCGAACTGTGGCAGCGGTCGCTGGGCTTCGCGGCGCTCGGCTTCCTCACCCTCGTGCCACTGCTGATCGTCATCTCAGCGGCCGACCCGGCGAACGGGCAGGGCTTCGCACAATGGCTGGGCGAAGGACTCGGCGTGTCGGCACCCTCCAGGAGCAAGGTCGAGCAGCTGATCGCCCTGCCCGGCCAGACACTGCGCACCACGACGGCGTTCAGCCTCGCCGCCCTCGCCGTCTTCGGCCTGTCGTTCGGAGCGGCGGTGCAGACCACCTACGAGAAGATCTGGGACCTGCCACCGGCCCGCTGGTGGGCCAGGTGGCGGCACGTCGTGTGGCTCGCCGCCCTCATCGGGCTCCTCCTCCTGTCCGCCACCACCACCCTGTGGCGACAGACCCCGGCCGGCGGCGTCGCCGCAGTGCTGAGCGCCATCCTGTTCCTCTGGTGGACGCAGCGGATGCTGCTCGGCGGACGCGTCCACTGGGGCGCCCTGCTGCCCGGCGCCGTGGCCACCACAGCCGGGCTGCTCGGCCTGAGGCTCTTCTCCCGGCTCGTCTTCTCGCCACTGATCGCCACCAACACCCTCGCCTACGGGCCAATCGGCACCGTCCTGGTCATCCAGTCCTGGCTGGTAGGCGTCGGCGCCGTGGTCTACGGCGGCGCACTGGCCGGCCGGCTGCTCCACGACGAATATCCCCACGTGGCAGGTGCACTGAAACGACGAAGGTGAGGCCGGGGCCGTCCCAGAGAGCACATCACCCCACCGAGAGTCCGCTCCGTCAGGCCACGGCCTGGCGGACCGAACGCAGGAGAACGCCGCCCACCGGCACCAGGCCGTGGCCACACGCAGGCCCGGCGGCGGTGAGCGTGGGCAGGCTGGCGAGCGGTGGGAGCAGGCCCGGCGCGGGTGGGATTTCGGGATATCAACCCTGTGATAACGCCGGACGGTCCTACAGCTCCGTCCACCCGCCCGCCCGCCAGCGAGTGCCAGACCGGCGCGGACGGCCCTTGCTGCACCAAGTCCTCGATCCCGGCGGCGCCGGCCAGCATCTCGGCGACGGCCGCGTTCTCCTCGGCGGCCAGCCGCAGGTCCGCCACCGCGCCGCGCACCCCGGCCGACGACGCGCCGACCAGGACCACCAGCAGCCTAGGGAACGAGCGCCAGCGCCGCTCCCACGCCCGACCCGCCCCGTCCTCGCCCGCCTGAGCCCCCGGCCGGTACGCCGCCCCGCCTCGCCTTGAGTCCCCCTGGGGGGTCTGGGACGGCGACCGGGACGGCGTACCGGCTCACCACTGCTCCCCCGCCCTACCCGGCCCGGCGCTCGACCGGCTCGATCTCCCGGTGCCCGTCGGCCAGCAGGCGGTAGCCCTCGCCGTTGAACTTGATCCCGGCCCGCTCCTCCTCCGTCAGCTCACGCCGGACCTTGGCCGGGACGCCGGCCACCAGCGAGCCCGGCGGCACCTGCATGCCCTGCGGCACCACCGCGCCCGCCGCGACCAGCGACCCGGAGCCGATCCGGGCGCCGTTCAGCACCGTGGAGTTCATCCCCACCAGGACGTCGTCCTCGATCGTGCAGCCGTGAAGGACGGCGTTGTGCCCGACCGAGATCCGCTCGCCGATGACCAGGGGGAAGCCCTGGTCCGCGTGGAGGGTGCAGTTGTCCTGGATGTTGCTCCCCTCCCCGACCCTGATCGACTCGGCGTCGCCGCGGATCACCGCGCCGTACCAGACGCTCGCCCCGGCGGCGACCGTCACATCGCCCACCACCACCGCGTTCGGCGCGACGAACGCCGACGGGTCGACGGCGGGCACCCGGCCCCCGACTGCGGCGATCAGCGGCTCTGCCATGTCTCGTCCTCCTGTTGACGTGCGGCCATCATGTTCCGGGCATGATCGCACCCAGGGCCCCCGGCCCGACCGCCGTCCCCCTCGTTCGAGCTCAGTCGAGCAGGGGGACGGCCGGGCCGGCGGCCGACGGTATGCCGGCCGTGGCGGGCGGGTCGAGCGGCCGGGCGGCGGCCGGCGGGCGGCCGGCGCAGGTGCCGGCGGCGACGAGGGTCTCGAAGGCGGCGTTGGTGGCGGGCAGGTCGGACATGTCGTAGGGGTTGACCGAGGCGGCGAACTGCCGCCGCCCGTCGGCCGCGCCGTACATCAGGGTGTTGTAGCCCGGGATGCCGCCGCCGTGGCCCCAGAACTCGCCGCACGCCGTCACCGTCCGCTGGAGCGCCAGGCCGTACTCGGCGGGCCCGCTCAAAGGTGTCGTCCGCTTCATCTCGGCCAGCTCGGCCGGACCGAGCAGCCGCCCACCGAGCAGGGCGGAGATGAACCTGGTGAGGTCGGCGGTGGTCGAGATCCCGGCACCCGCCGAGCCGGCCATGCTCGGGTTCAGCAGGGTGATGTCCGCCGGGCCGGCGGCGAGTTTGTAGTAGGCGTGGGCGTGCGGGCCGGGGACGAAGGGCGAGTCGACCGGCATCGAGGTGCCGCTCAGCCCGAGCGGCCGGATGATCCGCCGCTCCACCTCGTCGCCCCAGCTGCGGCCGGTGAGCCGCTCGATGAGCAGCCCCGCGACGATGTAGTTGGTGTTGGAGTAGTGCCACCCCCTCCCTGGGGCGAAGTAGGGCGGGTACTTGGCGGCGATGCCGATCAACTCCTGTGGCGTGTAGGAGCGCCAGCGGCCGGTGCTGAGCCACTGCTGCAGGGCGGCTGGGTCCTCCTCGAAGGAGAAGCTCGGGTCGTCGGTGTAGTTGGCGAGGCCGCTGGTGTGGTTGAGCAGCTGGCGGACGGTGATCTGCCCGCCGCCCGGCACCAGGCCGGGCAGGTGACGCTCGACCGGGTCGTCCAGGCCGAGCCGGTGCTCGGCGACGAGCTGGAGGACCACCGTCGCGACGAAGGTCTTGGTCACGCTGCCGATCCGGAACCGGCCCTCGGCCGTGGCCGGGGCTCCGGTGGCGAGGTCGGCGGTGCCGGCCGCGCCCTTCCAGACGGTGCGGCCGCGCTCGTCGACCCGCCCGAGCGTGGCGGAGGCTCCGCCTGGGCTCACCAGGCCGCGCACGGCGGCGTCGAGGGCCGCCCGGTCGACCCCACGGGCGGCATCTGCCGCGGAATCGGCCGCGGGGGCGGCAACACCGAGCGCCGCGCCCGGACCGCCGGTGACATCGCCGCCCGAGCCCGTTTCGTCCGTCACCGTCAACCGGTAGGGCACCGGTGGTGTGGCCCGGGCGGCGGTCATGGGGGTGAGTGCGCCCACCAGGCCCGCGCCCGCGAGCACGACGGAGGCCGCACGCACGGCCGGCCCGCGCCGTCGCCGTGCCCGCACGCTCCGATGTTCGCTCCCCCGTGCCGTGCTCCCCGCCTGTTCGTACGCTGCTTCCGCCATGCCGCCGCCCTCCCGCGGATCGAACGGACGGCCTCCCCCAACAGCCGTCCGGGTTCTGACAGCTGACACTCTGACAGTCGGACACGAAGCAGTCGTCAGCCCCAGGGCCGGAACCTCTCCGCCCCAGGTCTCATCCGCCTCCGGCGTGTCGCTCCATCTCAGGTCGAAGGCGACCCCGAGAGCACCCGGGGGTCCGCCTGCGCCGGCAAGGCCCTGCGGCCCGAGGTGGCCCCGGGCGTCCCCGGGCGTCCCGGGCGGGCGCAACCGCACCCGGGACGCCCGCCGGATCAGGAGAGCGGGGCCTTCACCCGCAGCACCTCGACGAACGCCCGGATCCACGCCGGGTGGTCGGGCCAGGCACGGGCCGAGACGACCACGCCGTCGACGACCGCCTCGCCGTCCACGTACTCCGCGCCGGCGGCGGCCACGTCCGGCTCCAGTGCCGGGTATGCGGCGCTGCGGCGGCCGGACAGCACCCCGGCGGCGGCACTGACCAGCGGGCCGTGGCAGATCTGCGCGACCGGCTTGTCGGTCTCGAAGAAGTGCCGGACGATCCGCTGCACGTCCGGGTTGTTCCGCAGGTACTCGGGGGCGCGGCCGCCCGGGATCACCAACGCGACGTAGTCGGCCGGGTCGACGTCCGCGACGGCGAGGTCGGCGGGCCACGTGTAGCCGGTCTTCTCGGTGTAGGTGTCGAAGCCGTCCACGAAGTCGTGGACCACGAACTGGAGCCGTTTCTTCGCCGGCGCCGCGATGTCGACCTGGTAGCCCTCCTCGCGCAGCCGCTGGTAGGGGTAGAACACCTCCAGCGACTCCGCGGCGTCACCGGTGACGAGCAGGATCTTCGATGTCATCGCCGACATCCCTCCACATGATCGACCGTCAGACATGGTGCGGGCCCGTCCCGGTGGCGACCGGCGCGGGCCGGGAACAACCTCCCGCACCGGGCGCCCCCGCCGCAACAGGGCGCACCGGGCGCGCAGCAGCGCGTGAGCGCCCGCGTGCGCCCGTCCCCGGCCGTGTGCGCGGAAGGTCCTCCACCTGCGCCCCCTCGCCACCAGGACCGTAAACTCCACGGTGCCCACGCCACCGTCCTCCCGGAGGGAGTCCGCACCGATGTCGGACCGCGTCACCTACCTCGTCCTGCCCGGCTACGAGAGCTCGGGGCCCGAGCACTGGCAGACCCACTGGGAGGCGGCCGACCCGGCGTTCCGGCGCGTCGAGCAGGAGGACTGGGACCACCCGGAGCCGGACGCCTGGGTCGCCACCGTGGACGCCGCCGTCGCGGCGGCGGCGGCCGACGGCCCGGTGGTCCTGGTCGCCCACAGCCTCGGCTGCGCCGCGGTGGCCCGCTGGGTGGCCACGGCGCCGGCCGAGCGGACCGGTGTCGTGCGGGGTGCGCTGCTGGTCGCGCCGGCCGACATCGACAACGCCGACGTGCCCGCGCTGTTCGGCTTCCGCCCGGTGGCGCGGGAGCCGTTCCCGTTCCCGGCCCTGGTGGTCAACAGCACCGACGACCCGTGGGTCACCCCGGAGCGCGGCCGCGGCTTCGCCGAGGCGTGGGGCGCGCGTTACGTCGAGGTCGGTGCGCACGGGCACCTCAACTCCGCGTCCGCCCTCGGCGACTGGCCGGAGGGCCGGAAGCTGCTGGCCGAGCTCTGACGGCCGGAGGTACGCGACGCGGCCGGCCCGCGGCGCTCAGCCCAGGCCGGCCGCGTGCGCGGCGAGGGTGAGCAGCGCCGCGTTGCCCACCGCGCCGGCCGCGGCGGCGGAGAGCAAACGGGCGGGCGTGCCGTCCCGGAACGGGTTGAGGGCCAGGGCGAGGAAGAAGCCCGGCATCGTCCGGAGCGCCACCGTCCACTGCCGGTACGCGCGGGCGGCGGCGACGGCGAACGCCAGGGATAACGCGAGGTACCCGGCGGCGGGCCAGAGCACGGCGGGAACGCCGGGGACGACGGGAACGCCGGGGACGACGGGGTGCGGCATGGGCCCATCCTCCGCCGGGCGCCGGGCGGCCGCATGAGTACCCGTACTCCGACGGGCGATCGGTGCGCACCCGTGCGACCCCGGCAACACACGGACGAGCGGCGGAACTTCTCCCGCAGTTCGCCCGTAGGCCACCCGGCCGCGGGCCGCTGCTCCTAGTCTGCGGGCGACGAACGCCACCTCGACGAGCTGGACATCGACGAGCACCGCCTCGACGAGCTGGACATCGACGAGCACCACCGCGACCGGCACCACCGCGGCCACCACCGTCCCGGCCACCACCGCCGCGCCACCAGCGCGGGCAAGGAGCATCCATGACGTACCGTCCGCTCGACGGCAGCACCCCGGCAGAGCCCGTGCAGGGCGCCGACTCCTCGCGCCGCCTGTTCCTGCGCGCGACCGGCGTCGCCGGCCTGGGCGCGGCCGCACTGGCCGCCGGCGTCGGGGACGCCTTCGCGGCGCCCGGCGCCGACCAGCCCGACGCCGGGCAACCCGACGCCTCCGACGAGCGCGCGGCCGCCGCCCGCCCGGCCGGGACCCGCCCGCCGGTGCGCACCGGCACCGGCCTGGACCGCCTGCCGCACCCGCTGGTCATCGGCCACCGCGGCGCCCCCGGCTACCGTCCGGAGGAGACCCTGGGCTCCTACGAGCTGGCGCTGGAGCTGGGCGCGGACGTCATCGAGCCGGACCTGGTGCCCACCAAGGACGGCCATCTGGTGATCCGGCACGAGAACAACATCGCCGAGACCACCGATGTCGCCGGCCACCCCGAGTTCGCGGGCCGCCAGACCACCAAGACCATCGACGGCACGCCGCTCACCGGCTGGTTCACCGAGGACTTCACGCTGGCCGAGCTGAAGACGCTGCGGGCCAAGGAGCGCCTGCCGCAGCAGCGCCAGCGCAACACCCTGTACGACGGCCGCTGGCAGATCCTCACCTTCCGCGAGCTGGCCGACTTCGCGCGCAAGCGCGGGCGCGAGCTGGGCCGCGAGGTCTGGCTCTACCCCGAGACCAAGCACCCGAGTTACTTCCGTTCGATAGGCCTGCCCCTGGAGGAGCGGCTCGCGGACGAGCTGCGCCGCACCGGTCTGGCGGGCAAGCGCGGGCGGGCGATCCTGCAGTCCTTCGAGCCGAGCAGCCTGCAGCGGCTGGCGAAGCTGGTCGACAACCCGCGGGTCCAGTTGCTCGGCGCCGCGACCACCCAGCCGTACGACTTCGTGCTCGCCGGTGACAAGCGGACGGTGGCCGACCTGGTGACGCCGGAGGGGCTGCGCTGGATCGCCTCCTTCGCGCACGGCATCGGCCCGACCACGCAGCTGATCGCGCCGGTGGACGCGAGCGGCAAGCTCCAGCCGCCGACCACCCTGGTGCGCGACGCGCACGCGGCCAACCTGCTGCTGCACCCGTACACGGTGCGCAACGAGAACGGCTTCCTGCCGCTGGACTACCGCCGGGGCACCGACCCGAACGCGTACGGCGACGCGATCGGCTGGGCCACGTACCTCTACGAGCTGGGCGTGGACGGCTTCTTCACCGACCAGACCGACACCTCGATCCTGGCCCGGCAGGACTTCTGGGCCGCCAAGGGCGTCAGCTGAGCAACCGCTGAGGCCCCGTACGTGACGGTGCCCCGGACCGTGGGCCGGTCCGGGGCACCGTCATCGTCGTGCAGGGGTCAGTGGTCGTCGCCCTGGTCGGTCGGCGGGGCGCTGCGGGGCCGTCCGGGCGGGGGCGTCCGGCCGCCGGGCCGTCCCGGCGCGGTCTCGGGCCGGCTGCTGCCCGGGTCGGCGGTGCCGCTCGGGCCGCTGCTGCCCGTACCGGAGCCGCCCGGGCTCGCACTCGGGTCCTTCTTCGGCGGAGGGTCCGGGATGTAGACGGTCTGGAAGTCCTCCTCCGGCATGCCCTTGACCGCCTGGCTCATCGCCATCTCCCAGATCGGGCCGGGGCCGGTGGCGCCGAAGATCTCCTCGTAGTACTTGCCGCCGATCCGGATGTTCTTCATCGGCACGCCCTTGGCCGGGCCGCCGAGCCAGACCGAGGCGGCGAGCTGCGGGGTGTAGCCGCTGAACCAGGCCGCCTTCTTCTCGTCGGCGGTGCCGGTCTTGCCGGCGATCTGCCGGCCGTCGTCCAGCCCCAGGTCACGGGCGGTGCCCTTCTCGGTCACCCCGAGCAGCACGGTGTTGATGACGTCGGCGGTGGACTCGGAGACCGCCTGGCCGCACTTGACCGGGGTGACGGGCACGTCCCGGCCGTCCACGGTGGTGATCTTGTTGATCGCAATCGGCGTGCAGTAGGTGCCCCGGGCGGCGAAGGTGGCGTAGACGTTCGCCATGACCAGCGGGCTGACCTCCTGGGTGCCGAGGCCCAGTGCGGGCAGCTCCTGGAGGGGGTCGCCGCTGGCCTTGCCCGCGACGCCCAGCTTGTTGGCCATCTGCTTGACCGAGCAGAGGCCGATCTCCTGCTCCATCTGGACGAAGTAGGTGTTGACCGAGAGGGCCATCGCCTGCTTCAGCTGGTACGGGCCGACCTCACTGGCCGACTCGTTGGGGACGGAGCCCTCCTTCTTGCCCTTCTGCAGGTTCTTCCAGTTGCCCGAGCAGGTGGACATCGTCGGCCAGTCCATCCGGTTCGGCGACGGGTACTGCTGGGTGGGCGACAGCCCGGCCTCCAGTGCGGCGGCGGCCACGATCGGCTTGAAGTTGGAGCCGGGCTGGAAGCCGTTGCCGCCGCCCATCGCCGCGTCGACGTTGTAGTTGACGACGGTCTGGTTCTTGTTCGGGTCCAGGCCGTACGGGCGGGTCTGGGCCATCGCCAGGATCTTGCCGCTGCCCGGCTCGACCATGGTCATCGCCGCCGAGACCGGGTCGGAGACGAACACCTTCTTGGTCACCGCGTTCTGCGCGGCAGCCTGCTTCTGCGGGTCCAGGGTGGTGTAGATGTTGAGACCGCCCTGGTCCCAGAGCTTCTTCCGGTCGGCGGCGGTCTTGCCGAACACCGGGTCCTGCTTGACCACGTGGCGCACGTAGTCGCAGAAGAAGCCCATCCCGGCGTTGGCGGTGATGCAGCCGTTCTGCGGCTCCTTGTAGCGCAGACCGAGCGGGGCGGCCTTGGCCTCCCTGGCCTGGTCCGCGGTGATGTGCTTGTTCTCCACCATCTTGTCGATGACGGTGTCGCGGCGCTTCTGGGCGGCGACCGGGTGCGTCTTGGGGTCGTACTGCGACGGGTTCTGCACCAGCCCGGCGAGCGTGGCCGCCTCGGGGAGGGTCAGGTCCTTGGCGTCCTTGCTGAAGTAGCGCTGGGAGGCGGCCTGGATGCCGTACGCCTGGTGGCCGTAGAAGGTGATGTTCAGGTAGTTGGAGAGGATCTGGTCCTTCGTCAGGTCCTCTTCGAGCTTGATGGCGTACTTGAGTTCCTGGATCTTGCGGCCCAGGGTCTTGCGCTGGGCCTCCAGGACGGCGGCCTGGTCGTCGCCGGCCTTCTCGACGTTGACGTTCTTCACGTACTGCTGGGTCAGCGTGGAGGCGCCCTGGACGGCGGTGCCGCTCTCGGCGTTCTTGGTGGCGGCCCGGAGCACGCCCTTCAGGTCGACCGCGCCGTGCTCGTAGAAGCGGGCGTCCTCGATGTCCACCTGCGCCTGGCGTATCAGCGGTGACATCTGGTCGGCGGGTATGACCGTGCGGTCACGCTCGTAGACCTTGGCTATCAGCACGCCCGTGGCGTCGTAGATCTGCGAAGCCTGGCTCAGCGGCGGGGTCTTGAAGTCGTCCGGGATGCTGTCGAAGCTGTCCGCCGTGCTCTTGGCGGACAGCCCGAGCGCACCCGCCGCCGGCAGGGCCACCCCTGCCAGCAGGACGCCGGCCAGCGTGCTGTAGCCGAGGAACTTCACCGCGTGGCCCACCAGGCCGAGCGGCGTCTCGCGGCGCCGGGGACGCGGGATCCAGGTGTCACCCTGTTCCGGGGAGACGGTGCGGCGGCTCTTCCGTGACATAGCCGGAACACTACGTCCACGAAAACCGCCTGTGGGGCGGGTGTTGGCCAAGGTATGTCACAAATCTGCGACAGATTCGCCGCATCCGGGCCGGTCGGACACACGTCCGCCCCAACTCCGCGCAGCCGCGCGGGTCGTTCGTCTACACCCGCTCGACGGCTCCGGGCGGGCACGGTGAACGCCCGTCAGCCCGACCGGCGCTTCTTCCGCAGCCCGAGCACCGCGCCCACCACGGCGAGCAGGAACACCACGCCCAGGGCGCGGTCCGACGGTCCCGCGGAGGAGTCGGACGAGGAGGAAGAGACCGAGGATGCCCCCGAGGGCGAGGAGCCGGCGGCCTGGCCGGGGGCCGCCGCGGCGCCGCCCGACGGCGAGGGGGACGCCAACGGCTTGACGGTGTCCGGGAGCAGGTCGTCGTCCAGCGGCTCCCGCCAGACCGGGCTGTCCTTGCCCTCGGTGCCGTAGAGCACCGCCCGGCCGTCCGCCGTGAACGTGACCGACTCGCCCTGGCGCTGCAACGGCGGGGAGAGCGCGCCGAGTTCGGCGGGCGCGCCGTCCTTCCAGCGGTACATCTCGGCGGCGAGGTAACCGCGCAGCACGAGCCGGGTGCCGTCGGGCGAGAAGGCGCCGTCGGTGACCCAGGGGACGTCGCCGATCCGGCGGAAGGTGTTGATGCCGGCGGTGGAGAGCTTCTCCGGCCCCTGGTAGAGGCCGCCCCCGCCCTCCTTCTTGCTGGCGATGTACGCGCGGCCGGTGACCGGGTGGACCATCAGCGCCTCGGCGTCGCGCGGCCCGTCCTCGTAGCGGACCCGGTAGCGGACGGCGTCCACCGACTGGTCGCGCAGCTCGGCGGGCTCGGCGAAGGAGTAGATCCAGACCTCGGACCACTTGCCGCCGAGGTTGTCACCGATGTCGCCGACATAGACCCGCCCGTCGGGACCGAGCGAGATCGCCTCGACGTCGCGCGGCTCGACGCCGCGCAGGGTGACGGTGGCCACGGTGCGGCCTTGCGAGTCGACGGCGTAGACGTACGGGCCGTCGTCGCTGTCGTTGTGCGTCCAGTAGACGCCGGGGTGGGCGAGGCTGGCGGCCAGGCCGCTGGACTCGGTGATGCGCGGGTCGCCGATGGTGAACGCCTGCCCGGCGCCACCGGCCGCGCGGGCGGGCGGGGCGGCGGTGAGGGCGGTCACCGCGAGGGCCGCCGCGAGAGCGGCCGAGGCGCGCGCCGCCCCCCGATGCCGCTGCCGCCGTGTCTTCGTTCGCATCCTCAGCACCCGCCGATCCTCCCACGACGCGAGAGGATCGACCGGAGCCCCTTTTCGTCATCTTGACGAGATTGCCGGGCGCCCAATATCGTCGCAGTGACGAAAAGGGGTCCCACTCATGGCCGACATCACCAAGCGCTTCGGACTGCGCCACCTGCGCGCCGTCCCCACCGCCCACATCCGCCACCTCGACCGGGGCAAGGTCGCCCACGACGGCGCCGGCCTCGCCTTCTGGTTCCGCCCGCTCACCGCCGCCCTCTCCGAAGTGCCGGTGGACGACCGCGAGCTGGCGATGCTCTTCCACGCCCGCACCTCGGACTTCCAGGACGTCACCGTGCAGGCCACGCTGACCTACCGGATCACCGAACCCGCCACCGCGGCCGCCCGCGTCGACTTCGGCATCGACCCCGACACCGGCGCCTGGCGCGCCGCCCCGCTCGACCAGATCGCCACCCTGCTCACCGAGACCGCCCAGCAGCACGCGCTCGGCCTGCTCGCCCGCACCCCGCTCGCCGCCGCGCTGGTCGACGGCGTCAGCACCGTCCGCGACCGGATGGCCGCCGGGCTCGGCGCCGAACCGCGGATCACCGAGACCGGCCTCGCCGTGATCGCCGTCCGTGTCGTCGCACTGCGCCCCGAACCGGAGGTGGAGCGCGCCCTGCGCACCCCCGCCCGCGAGCTGGTCCAGCAGGAGGCCGACCGGGCCACCTTCGAGCGGCGCGCCGTCGCCGTCGAGCACGAGCGCGGCATAGCCGAGAACGAGCTCGCCAACCAGATCGAACTGGCCCGGCGGGAGAAGCAGCTGATCACCCAGCGGGGCGCCAACGCGCGGCTCCAGGCCGAGGACGAGGCGGTCGCCGACCGGGTCCGCGCCGAAGCCGAGGCCGAACGCCGCACCCGGCTCGCCACCGCCGAGGCCGAAGCCGCCCGCGCCCTCTCCGGCGCGGAGGCCGACGCCGCCCGGGCGCTCGGCGCCGCGAAGGCCGAGGCCGAGGCCGCCTGGCTCACCGCCCACCAGCAGGCCGACCCGGCCGTGCTGCGAGCGCTCGCCCTGATGCGGCTGGCCGAGCACCTGCCGCAGATCGACAGCGTCACCGTCACCCCGGACCTGCTCACCGGGCTGCTCGCCAAGCTCGCCGGCCCGGCGGGTGAGCGGTGACGCTCGCCCCCCGGGCGGTCCTGGTGCACCGCCGCACGGAGTACGAGGAGCTGCTCGCCCACCACGGCACGCCCGGGCAGGCCGCGTTCTTCCTCTCCTCGCGCGGCCGGTCCGTCGCGGAGGTCGAGCACCGTCACCACCGGCAGGCCGAGGCGCTCGCCCGGGCCGCGGCCGCCGTCCCCCTGGACTGGCGGCGCACCCGGGTCGAGCGGGCCGACCTGCCGCGCTTCCTGTTCGAGCCGGAGGACGTGGTGGTCGTGGTCGGCCAGGACGGGCTGGTCGCCAACGTCGCCAAGTACCTCGACGGCCAGCCGGTCATCGGCGTCGACGCGGACCCGGGCCGCAACCCCGGCGTCCTGGTCCGCCACCGCGCCGACGCCCTGCCCGCCCTCCTCCCGGCCGCCGTCGCCCGCAGCGGCGCGCGGCACCTGGAGGAGCGCACCATGGTCGAGGCGGTCGCCGACGACACCCAGCGGCTGCTGGCGCTCAACGAGGTGTACGTCGGACAGCCCGGGCACCAGACGGCGCGGTACCGGCTGGCCACGGACGAGGAGTCACCGGAGCCCCAGGCCTCCTCCGGGGTACTGGTCGGCACCGGGACGGGCGCCACCGGCTGGTGCCGGTCGGCCTGGCTGGAGCGCGGCGGACCGCTCGCCCTGCCCGAGGCGGCCGCTCCCGCGCTCGCCTGGTTCGTCCGCGAGGCCTGGCCCTCCCCCGCGACCGGCACCAGCCGGGTGCACGGGGTGCTGGACGCCGGCCGGCAGCTGGTGCTGACGGTCGAGTCGGACCGCCTGGTCGCCTTCGGCGACGGCATCGAGACGGACGCGCTGGAACTCACCTGGGGGCAGAGCATCCGGCTGGGGGTCGCGGCGACCCGGCTGCGGCTGCTCGGGTGACCGGCCGGCTCCGCGCGGCACCCGAAGCGTTCACACGCGGGATGCACAGCAGATTGTTACCTGCCGGTAAGCGCGAGTCCTGTCGCAGGACCTGATGGTGTGCGAGATTTGCCATGACCGCGTCGCGTTCGTCGCGCCGCGGCTCCCGACACCATGACAGAAAGGCTCCCCGGTGGCAGGTATGAGACTGGTCGGCAAAGCAGCCGCCCCCGTCGTTCTGGCCGGCATAGTCCTCGCGGGCCTCGCCGGCCCGGCGGCGGCCGCCCCCGTACACCCGGCACCCGCCGTCGCGCAGACCGCGCCCCAGGCCGCGGCGCCGGCCGCGCTCTCCGCGGCGGGTGTGACCGAGAGCCAGTGGCTGGCCGACGTCCGCACGGCCCTCGCCCCGGCCCGCGGCTACATCGAGCAGCGCACCTCCGGCGCCGACGCGGCCGTCCGGCCCGCGATCGTGTTCGACATCGACAACACGACGCTCCAGTCGCACTTCCACCCGTTCAGCCAGCCCGCGGTCGGCCCCTCGCTGGACCTTGCGGCCTACGCGCACTCGCGCGGCGTAGCGGTGATCTTCATCACCGCACGCCCGGACTTCATCGACTCGCTGACCCGCTGCGCCCTCCAGCGCGCCGGCTACCCGGTGGACGGCCTGTACGGTCGCGACCTCGACGACCTCTTCCAGCCGGTCCAGGACTTCAAGACCGACCAGCGCACCGCGGTCGAGCAGCAGGGCTACACGATCATCGCCAACGTCGGCAACAACACCACCGACCTGGTGGGCGGCCACGCCGATCGGACCTTCAAGCTCCCCGACTACGACGGCCTGCTCTCCTAGCACGGCCGCGTCACCGGCGCCCCGGTGCCCGGTACCGCCCGACGGCGGTACCGGGCGGCGGCGGTACCGGGTACCGGGCGTCAGGGCTGCCCGGTACGGCTCGCGTACACGGCGAGCACTGCCAGGTAGCGGCGGCGCACGTCCTCGCGGTCGGCCGGCTCGGTCACCGACTCCGCGCTCAACCGGTCGATCATCGCGGCCTGGCGGAGCAGCACCCGGCGCTGCGCCTCGGTCGTGGTCTCCACCATGATCTCCGCCAGCGCGTCGAGCTGGCGGATCAGTACCGCCGGCATCCCGTGGGCGGTCTGACGGATCTTCTCGAACGCACGCTCGACCAGCCGCTCGTAGCTCACCGGCGCGGAGATCACCCGGATGTACCCGGCCGCGTCGCGGTGGACCGGGTCCGGGTGCCAGCGGGCCGCGATCCGGCACAGCCCCTCGCCGAGCCAGTCGATGCAGGTCAGGGTGGTGAAGGTGTCGTTCACCGCGGTGGACAGCGCCCGGATGGCGATCTCCACCAGCTGGTCCACCGCGAAGGCGATGTCCTGGGCGAGCGTCCTGGTCGGGCCGGTGATGTGGGCGCGGGCGAAGCTCCGCGTCACCTCGGCCGCCGCCTCCGCGGGCCAGACCGTCGCGAGCTGGTGCCCCTGCACCAGGAAATGCCCAGGCCGGTGGTCCAGCCGGATGACGGCGTCGAGCTCGGTCGCCATCCGGACCAGCGTGCGGTGCCGGACGAACTGCAGGTAACCGCTGGCCGGCGCCGGCACGGCCGCCCCCGCCGCGTTCAGCCGGGCGTGCAGTTCGGCCGGCGGCGGCCCCCGCTCGACGTCGCCGCCCGGTGCGGGCTCACCCGCCCCCGCCTCGATCGCCGCCGACAGCTCGGCCGCGATGTTGGCGATGACCCGGGGCAGCTGGATCGACGTGGCGATGTGGTGGATGAAGTAGATCAGCACCCCGAGGTCGGCCAGTACCAGGGCCATGCACACGGTGATGGACAGGTGCGGGACGAACTCTCCGCGCGAGGACGGTCCGATCACCACCAGCGCCAGCACCGCGAAGACGAACGTCCCGACGAAGGTGCCCAGGGTCAGCTGGGTGGTGCGGTCCCGGATGAAGGTCCGCAGCATCCGCGGCCCGAACTGGGTGGAGGCCAGCGTCAGGGTCACGATCATGATCGAGAACACCACGCCGACGACTGTGATCAGCGCCGCCGCGATGGCGGCGAGGATCTGCCGGGCCGCGTCGGCGGTGCCGCTGATGACCCAGGTCGGCAGGGTCAGCTCACCCCGGTAGGCCGCCCGGTCCAGGGACCACGTGAGCAGGAAGAGCAGTCCGGCGAGGAGCACCTCCAGCATCGGCACCACCCACAGGTTGGTCCGCAGCGCCTCCCGTCGCCACTGCGCCTCCAGGTGGACCCCACCGATCACCTCGCCCGCCTCCAGTCCCTGCGCACCGGCCCGCCGAACGCCTGCTCACGTCAAGCGTTGGCCGACCGGGCTCCGACCGCCTGCCGGGCCGCCCGCCCGGGGGCCGGTCGGGTGGTGGCGTGCCCGGCGGCGGCAGCACCGCGGCGACGCGGCCGGGCGGGCGGGATGACGAGGGGGGCGGAGTCGGCGGGCGGCGGGCGGAGTCGGCGGGCGGCGGGCGGCGGGCGGCGGGCGGCACCAAGGGTGGCGAGGACCGCGAAGGGCGGGCGGCGAAGCCCCCGGCCGTGCGGAGGCTCAGAGCCCGAGCAGCCCAGGGTCCGACGCCAGGGCGAGCATCGGCTCGCGCGGGTCCGCGACCAGCCGCCGCTCCGCCAGGTCGAGGAAGCCGCCCACACAGGTCACCTCGGCGGCGAGGACGCCGTCGGCCCGGGTGACGGCCTGCACCAGTTCGAAGGTCTTGCCGGAGCCCCAGACGAAGCGGCAGCTCACGTCCACCTCGTCACCCGCGCGCAGCTCCCGCCGGTACTTGACGGTGGTCTCCAGCACCACCGGGCCGATCCCCTTGGCCAGGAGCTCGGCCTGCCGCACGCCCGCCGCCTGGAGGTACTCCCACCGGGCGTGCTCGGCGTACTGGAGGTACACCGCCTGGTTGAGGTGGCCCTGTGCGTCGGTCTCGTAGCCGCGGACGGTGACCCGCACCGTGAAGTCCTGATCCGTCATGACCCGCACGCTACTCCGGACGCCGGGCCGACAAAGCGTGGCGTCCGTCACGGATCGCCCGGCGAGCACCGGGGCCGGCGGGGGCCGCCGAAAGGGCTACCGCAGGGTCAGGATGCGAGGGCCGTCCTCGGTGATCGCCACCGTGTGCTCGATGTGGGCGGCACGGCTGGCGTCGGTGGTGCGCAGCGTCCAGCCGTCCGGGTCGGTCGCGTAGTCGTCCCGGCCGCCGGCGGTGAGCATCGGCTCGATGGCCAGCACCAGCCCCGGCCGCAGCGGGTATCCGCGCCCCGGGCGGCCCTCGTTGGGCACGTGCGGCTCCTCGTGCATCCGCCGGCCGATGCCGTGCCCGCCGAACCCCTCCGGCAGCCCGTAGCCGGCCCCGCGCGCCACGCCGGCGATCGCGTGTGCGATGTCGCCGGTCCGGTTGCCGGCCACCGCCGCGGCGATACCCGCCTCCAGCGCCCGGCGGGTGGTGTCGATCAGCTGCTCGTCCTCCGGCCGCGGCATCCCCACCGTGAAGCTGACGGCGGCGTCGCCCGCCCAGCCGTCCAGCACGGCCCCGCAGTCGATGCTCACCAGGTCGCCGTCCCGCAGCCGGTAGCCGTCCGGGATGCCGTGCACCACGGCGTCGTTGACGGAGGCGCAGATCACCGCCGGGAACGGCACGGGCGCGAACGACGGCCGGTAGCCGAGGAACGGTGACGTCGCCCCGGCGGCGCGGAGCACCTCGCGGGCCACCTCGTCCAGCTCCAGCAGGCTCACCCCGACACCCGCCGACTTCTCGACCGCAGCCAGTGCGTCCGCGACCACTCGCCCGGTCTCCCGCATCCCCGCGAGTCCCGCCTCCGACTTGAGCTCGACCATGCCGCTGATCCCCTCGATCCGTACAGCCAATTCTTATACCGGTATATCTATCACGGTTGCGGCGGTATTAGTATCGGCACATGGTGAGGACCCCGCTGACCCCCTGGGAGCGCGAACGCGGCGAGCGCTTCGGCGCCTTGCTGCGCGAGGCGCGTGGCACACGGAGCATGGTCGAGGTGGCGGCCGCGGCCGGCATCTCCTCCGAGACCCTCCGCAAGATCGAGACCGGCCGCGCCCCCACGCCGGCCTTCTTCACCGTCGCCGCCCTCGCCCACGCGCTCGGCCTCTCCCTCGACGACCTCGCCGAGGCCAGCGCCCTCGCGGAGGACGGCGAGGCGCTCACCGCGTAGGCGACGGCCCCCGGAGATCCGCCCCGGGCGTCCCCTGCCGCTCTGCCGGGGTGCCGCTCCGCCGGGGTGCCGCTCTGCCGGGACGCCGGGGTGCGGCTCTGCCCGGGACGCCGGGAGCGCACGGGACGCCGAGGTGCCGGCAGCCTCGCCGGGTTCCCGGCGCCGGGTCAGCCCCGCCCGTGCTCGGTCCAGGAGCGGAGCTTCTCGGGGTTGCGGACCGCCCAGATGCTCGTGATGCGGCCCCCGGTGAGGCTGAACGCCGCCACCGTCACGGTGACACCGGCGACCTGGGCGACCAGGCCGGGCCGGCCGTTGACCCTCCGCTCCAGGAGCGTCAGCCCCGGGGCCTTCCCGGCGATGTGGATCAGGTACTGGGCGATGCGCTCGCTGCCCTCGACCGGGCGCAGGACGGCGCCGACCAGACCGCCGCCGTCGGCGACCATCGTGGCGTCGGGGTCGAGCAAACCCACGAGGGCCTCGATGTCCCTGGCCTCCCACGCCTCCTTGAAGTGCCGCACCAGACCGGCCTGCCCGGCCGCCGGCCCCGGCGGAGCCTGCGCGGCGCGAACACGCCGACGGGCCGAGGAGGCCAGCTGCCGGCAGGCCGCGGGCGTCCGGCCGACGACCTCGGCGACCTCGGCGAAGGGGTAGCGGAAGACGTCGTGCAGGATGAACGCCACGCGTTCGGCCGGAGTCATCGACTCCAGCACGACCAGGAAGGCCATGGTCACCGACTCGTCCAGGGTGATCCGGTCGGCGGGGTCGGCCGGCTCGGCCCTGCCGCCGCCCGCCTGCCCGCTGAACCATTCCGTGCGGTCGGGCAGTGGCTCCGGTATCCACGCACCGACGTAGCGCTCGCGGCGGGCGCGCGCCGAGCCGAGCACGTCCAGGCAGATGCGGCCGGCCACCGTCGTCAGCCAGGCGCCGGGCGACTCGACGGCCTCCTGCCGCTGCCGCGACATCGCGTACCAACGGGCGTAGGTCTCCTGCACGGCGTCCTCGGCCTCGGCCAGCGAACCGAGCAGCCGGTAGGCGAGATTGAGCAGATGGCGCCGCTCGTCGACGATCACGCTCTCGCCCGGCTCGGACCGGGTCTCGGATGGGGTGTTCATGGCTGTGCCCGCTCCCTGGTTCTTCGCGTCCGCGTCCGCTCTCGCCACTGCGACGGATCACCGCACCGGACTGTCCGGCCGGCGCTTCACCTCACATTCCGCGGGCCTGCGTCGTCGGACTGGCGAGACAGTACCGATCCACCGCCGCGAGGCAGAAGAGGGGACCGCATCATGGCCACACGGACGACGGCCGAACCGAACAGGGTGACGTTCCTACAGGTGGCGATCGCCCTGCAGACCCTGGCCATCTTCTTCCAGGCGGCCACCGCCGGACTGCTGCTGACCTCGCCTCAGGGCGAGACGCTGCACAGCGCCGGAGCGCGCGTGATGTACGGCGCCTCGATGGTGTACGTGCTCGCCGCGATCCTGGCGTGGCGGCCCGGCGGCGGGCCGGGCCGCCCCATCCTGTACGCGTCCGGCTTCCTCGCACTCGCCTCGGTACAGGTGGTGCTGGGCATCGCACACAAGCCCTCGCTCCACGTGCCCCTGGGCGTCCTGATGTTCGGCCTGAGCGTGCTGGCGCTGGGCCAGGTGCTGTTCACCCGCCCGACAGGGCACGCCGGCGCCCGGTCGTAGTCGCGTCCTTCTCCGGACCGCGGTCACGGCCTGACGCGGTCGTACCCTGACGCGGTCACGGCCTGACGCGTGCCCGCCGGCGACGGCGCTGCCGGGCACGCGTTCCACCGCTGTCACGGCGACGGCGCGGCCACCCGCGGTGGGGCGGCCCTTGACGGATCGTCACACATTGCTCCCGGCCGCCGGCCGCTTCCCGCCGGGCCTGCCGGCTGTGACCGAGAAGGTTCACCGGGTCAGTGGTGGTGGGAGTTCGGCTCGCTGCACCCCGCGGGTTGGGGGCACGCTCGGACGGGCGGGATGCGGCGCCCGCCGCAGACCGGCTCCTGTGGGACCAGAGTGCTCACCACCGCGTGACGTCGACGCGGTGTCGTGACGTCGCGTCAGTCGCACAGGGCTGCCACTTGCGCCTTCACCAGTCCCGTGCTTCGCGGGATGCGCTGCTCGTTCCTCAGGTCGGCCCCGAGGTCGAAGACGTTGGCGGCGAGGACCAGCTGTCGCTCACCGTCGACGGTGGCGAGCGAAACGCTGGTGAACCCGGGTCCGCCGCCGTCGGTCTCCCAGACGCTGACCGGCGGCTCGGTGTCCGGCCCCGAGCCGCATGGCAGGTCCATGCGCTGCACGCCGAGTCCGTACGCCGCCGACATGCCGGGGAACTGCACCGTGGTCAGGAGTTCGCGCTGCTGGGCGGGGCGCAGCAGCTTGCCGGTGAACAGGGCCCGGTGGAATCGGGCCAGGTCGTTGACCGTGGAGATCATGGCGCCGGCGGTCCAGTCGTACGACGGGCTGAATCGGGTGACGTCCTGTGCCTTGAGGTCGTAACCGTGCAGATGAGGGCCGTGAATGGCCGGGTCGGTCAGCGGGAAGGAGGTGTCCTTGAGGCCGAGTGGCTCGAGAATCCGCCGACGGATCTCGGCGGGTGCGCTGTCGCGTGTGGCCGCCTCGATCACCAGACCGGCGAGTAGGTAGTTGGTGTTGGAATAGTCCCAGCGTTCGCCGGGCACGAACAGCGGATTGTGCCGGACGGCACGGGCGATCACCTCCCGAGGGGTGTAGACGTGGTCCCAGTCATGGCGTTCCAGATAGGGGGCGAAGAACTCCGCCTCGGTGGTGGGGTCGTAGATGCCCGAGGTGTGGTTGAGCAGCTGCCGGACGGTGATGGCCCGGCCGTCGTTGCCGTTTCCCTGGACCACACCGGGCACCCAGTTCTCCACGGTGTCGTCCAGCGAGAGCCGTCCTTCGCCCTCCAGCTGGAGAAGCACCGTCGACACAAATGACTTGGTGTTACTGGCAATCCGGAACCGCTGATCCGGCCGGGCTCGCTCGCCGCTCGCCGTGTCCGCGAGCCCGGCCGCCATCCGTGACTCCCGCTCTCCGCGCCTGGAATACGCCACGACTCCAGGGAATCCGTCGGCGACCGCCTGCTCGATGCCCTCCACGAGGCCGGCGGGCGGCGATGCCGGCACCTGCTTCGCAATGGTCGCCGCCGGGAGGAACCCCAACACCGCCACCACACACATTCCCGTAAACAGTGCTGCGGCCCCCACACGTACCCTCATCGCTCTCCCCTGTGTCTGGTGTCCGGCCCCCGTTCACGTCCAGCGTGCCGGGCCCTCGCACCGGTCGCCGATCGTGCTGACACCCGGGTTGGTAGGCCGGTTTTCCTCACCCCTCGACCGTCCTGCCCCTCGCCACCTCCGTCCACGGCGAGCTCTTGACCGGCGGTGGGCCCACCCTCGCCGACCCGGTGAACCTTCTCGGTCACAGCATCAGAGCGCCGTGCGGGCCAGCCAGTGGTCCAGCAGCGCGCGGTCTCCCGTCACCGTCACGCGGTCGTCCTCCGGCGGCACGCGGCGGGAGAACAGCAGCATGAGGTCCGCCACGGCCCCCGACACCAGCACGTCGGCCTCGTCGGCCTGCCCGCGCTCCCACCGCGGGCCGGCGGGCGTCCTGGTGATCACCCAACCCTCCATGGCCGCCGGCCGGAACCCGATCCGCTCGCCCCGGCCGCGCAGCTCGGCGACGGCCGGCCTGGCCGTGGCAAGGGCCGGCGTCGAGAGCAGGTCCAGGTTCTCGCCGATCACGTCGGCCGCGAGGTCGTCGGCGATCCCGAACGCGGTGTCCGTCGCAGACGCCGCGTCGTAGTGGTGGACACAGGTGTCACTCATCATCCTGCGCAGGCAGAAGACCGCCGGCCGCGGCCCGACGAACGTGTGCGTCCCGGCGTCCGCGCCGCTCTCCCGGATGGCGCGGACCAGCTCCTCCGCGCCCTCGCGCAGCCACCGGGCCCACCCGTCCGGGGCTCCGGGATCGGCCTGCCGCGGGTCAGGGGCGGGCAGCCGCTCCCCCGTGCGCACGAGTGCGGCCGCCCACCGGTGCTCCTGGCCCACGTGCCCGACGAGGGTCCGCAGCGGCCAGTGCGGACAGCTGGGCACCGCGGTGTCCGGGTTCCGCCCGGCGACCGCGCGGGCGAACCCTCCGGTCTGCTCCCGCAGGCCCTCCACGAGCCGTGCGGTGTCCAGGGTCGACGTCATCACGAAAGCTCCTCTCACGGGGTGACGCCGGTACGGTAGAACCTCCAGTCCGGTGGAGGTTCAAGTGCCTTTGCTCGATGAGACGCTCGGAATCGGCGACCTGGCCCGGCTGACCGGTGTGCCGGTGCGGACCGTCCGCTTCTACTGCGACGAGGGCATCGTCGACTCGGTGCGCAGCACGGGCGGGCACCGCAGGTTCGACCGGGCGGCCGTGGAGCGGCTCGTCCTGGTCCGGCGGTTGCGCGGGCTGGGGCTCGGGCTGCCCGCCGTCCGGCACGTGCTCGCCGGCGACCGCTCCGTGACGGAGGTCGTCGCGGCCGAGCGGGCCGCGCTCGACGTGCGGCTCGCAGGTCTGGCCTGGCGGCGGGCCTCGCTGCGCGCGGTCGAGGAGGCCGGGCCGGCCGACCGGGCGGCGCGGCTGGAGCTGCTGGCCGCCGTGCAGGACGGGGCTGCCGCCCGCGACGCGCTGGTCGATTTCTGGCGGCGCGCGATGGTCTCCCCGGTCTCCGAGGGGATGCTCGCCGCGTTCGTGACCATGGCCGTGCCCGAGCCGCCCGCCGACCCGACCCCGTCGCAGGTGGTGGCATTCGCCGAGCTGTTCGTCCTGGCCGGCGACCGGCAGCTGAGAGGCGGCCTGCTGGCCATGGCCCGGGCCAACGCCGAACTGGTCGCCGACGAGGCCGAGTTGTCGCTCGGGATCGGCGAGGCGTGCGTGCTGGCCCGGCCCGTGGTGCGGGCGGGCGAGGCGCCCCGCGCGGGCCCCGAACTCGACCGGTTCGTCGCGGCGCACGCCTCGGTGCGCGGCGGCAGCGACACCCCGCGGTTCAGGGGCCTGCTGCTGGCCCACGTGGCCGCCGACCGCGTCCCCGGGATGCGCCGCTACTGGCGGCTCGTGGCCGAGGCCGGCGGCGACCGGGCCAGCCTCGGCGCGGTCCATCTGTGGCTGACCGACTCGCTCGAACGCTCCGTGCGGGCCGGCACTACCGCCGGGGCGGGGAGCGCGGGGCCGACGGCGGCTCCGCCGGCACCGGACAGCGCGCCAGGCGACTGACTCGGAAGGCGGGTTGGCCCCAGGCGCCATGCGGCGGAGTGGGGCCTGGCCGTCCCGGACGACGAGCGCCCGCCTCACCCCGGGCGTGCCCTGGGCGGTGCCGCCGGGCTCCTGGCCTCCCGGGGGCGGGCACCGAGGGAGGCGGTTCCCCGGTGCGCGGGTGAACGGCCGGCTGGTGGGGCGGCCGGCCGTTCACCCCGGCGGCCGGTCAGGCCGTGACGCCGCCGTCGAGGACGAGGTCGGCGCCGACGGTGTAGGCGGCTTCCGGGGAGGCCAGGTGGAGGACGGCGGCGGCGATCTCCTCCGGGGTTCCGGCGCGGCCCACGGGGACCTGGGCCTTCATGCGGTCGGCCTTGTCGGTGGCGTTCTCGCCGGGGCGGGTGGACATGGTGGTCTCGACCGGGCCGGGGCTGACGGAGTTGATCCGGACGCCGTCGGCGATGTGGTCGCGCGCGGCGGCGCGGGTCAGGGTGGCGACGGCGGCCTTGGTGACGGCGTAGGTCCCGAGGCCGGCCAGGCGCATGTGGGTGCCGAGGTTGGACGAGATGTTGACGATGGCGCCGCCGCCGTTCTCGCGCATCCGGGCGATCTGGTGCTTCATGGCGAGCCAGGTGCCGGTCAGGTTGGTGTCGATCAGACGCTGCCAGTCCTCCTCCTCGACGTCCGCCAGCGGGGCGGGGGTGCCGAGGATGCCGGCGTTGTTGACGGCGACGTCCAGGGTGCCGAAGTACTCGACGGTCTCCCGGACGAGGCGGGCGGCGTCGCCGCTCTTCGCGACGTCCCCGATGAGGGCGACGGCCTTGCCGCCCTGGCCCTCGATCAGGGCGACGGTCTCGGCGAGCGAGCTCTCCGTGCGGCCGGCGACGGCGACGCGGGCTCCCTCCCGGGCGAAGGCGAGGGCGACCGCGCGGCCGATGCCGCTGCCGCCACCGGTGACCAGGACGGACTTGTCGGCGAATCGGGTGGTCATGCTGAGTACTCCTCGGTGCGTGTGAGCTGGCGCTCTGAACGGGTGGATCGGATCAGGAGGGCGGCCGCCGTGGCGGTCAGGGCGAGCCCCGCCGCGGCGGCCGCGAAGGCGGCGGCGTAGCCGCCGACCACGGTCGGGCGGGTGGCGGCGAGCGCCATCAGGGCGGCGACGCCGGTGGTGGGGCCGAGTTCCATCGCGGTGTTGAGGACACCCGCCGCGAGGCCGGTGCGCTCGGGCGGAACGCCGCGGGTGGCGAGCACCGCCGCGCCGGCGAAGGCCGGACCGGCGCCGGCGGGCAGCAGGAGCAGGCCGGGCAGCAGGCCGGTGGTGTACGGGCTGCCGGGGGCGAGGCCGGCCAGCAGGGCCAGTCCGGCGGCGGCCACGGCCAGACCACCGGCGGTGACGGCGGCGGCGCCGTACCGGGCGGTGAGCGGTGCGGCCAGACGGCCGGCCAGGAGCAGCGCCGCGGCGTACGGCAGGAAGGCGGCGGATATCGCCAACACGCCCCATCCGCGGACCTGTTGGAGGTAGAGCGGGAGCAGCAGGAAGGCCAGGGCGGTGCCGGCGGCGGTCACCATGACGGCGGTCAGAGCGGTGGTCCGGCGGCGGTCGGCGAGGAAGCCCGGCGGCAGCAGCGGGTCGGCGGTACGGCGTTCGGCGGCGGCGAAGGCGAGCAGCAGGGCCGCTCCGACGGCCAGCGGACCGAGGACGAGGGGTGTGCGCCAGCCGTGTTCGCCGGCGGCGACGAGGCCGTAACCGGCCGCGCAGACACCGGTGGTGGCGAGAGCGGCGCCGCGCAGGTCGAGTGCGGACGCGGTGCTGCGGACCGGCCGGGCGGGCGGGAGCAGCCGGCCGGAGAGGGCGAGCCCGGCGAGGGCGACGAACACGGGCACGGCGAACAGCCAGCGCCAGGAGGCCCAGGCGGTGACCGCTCCGGAGAGCAGGCTCCCGGCGGTGGCGCCGAGGACGGAGAGTCCGCCCCAGGTGGCCATCGCCCTTCCGTAGGAGGCGGGTTGGGGGAAGAGCGCCCGGACCACCGCGACCGCCGCCGGGGCCGCGAGGGCGGCGCCGACGCCCTGTGCGAACCGCGCCGCGAGCAGGAGCGGGAAGGTCGGGGCGGCGGCGGAGGCGGCCGAGGCGGCGGCGAGCAGCAGCAGGCCCGCGCGCAGCATCCGGCGGCCGCCGTGCCGGTCGGCGAGCCGGCCGCCGAGCAGGAGCAGGGAGCTGAAGGAGAGTCCGTAGGCGGCGCTGAGCAGGAGGACGCCGGAGGGGCCGAGGGCGAACTCCCGGGCCACCAGGGGCAGGGGGACGGAGAGGATCATGATCGTGAAGATCAGCGTCGCCTGGACGGCGCCGAGCAGCGCGAAGGCCGACCGCGCACGCCCGGGCCCCACCGTGCCTGGCCGTGCGGACGCCGACCCGGCGAGAGCCGACCCGGCGAGAGCCGACCCGGCGAGAGCCGACCCGGCCGAGCCCGGCCGTAAGGACAGCGGAACCATTGAAACCCCCCTTACTATATTTACCGTTCGATCCAGAATCTGGACCGGCGAAAACGGCGGCCACGGGGCCGCCCGAAGCGACTCAGTCCAGCAGCTCGAGCGCCTGCTCCGCCGCGTCGTCCAGGCGGGCCGCACCGTCGCCGGCCTTGCCGATCACCCGCATGCCCTGCAGCAGCACCAGCAGCATCCGCGCCAGCGCCCGCGGGTCACGCCCCGCGGGCAGCTCCCCCTGCGCCTCGGCGCGGACCAGGGCGGCCGTCAGCGCCGTCTCCAGGTGGCCGAGGCTCGCCGCCACCCGGCGGGCCGCGCCCGGGTCGTGCGGGGAGAGTTCGACCGCCGTGTTGGTGACGAAGCAGCCGCGCCGGAGCCCGCAGTCACCGTCCTCGGCGGCCTCCCGCGCATAGCGGCGGACCAGCCCGCGGACGGCCGGCAGCACCGGGCCGGGCTGCGACAGCTCGGCCAGCAGAGCCGGATCGCACTGCTCGCCGTAGCGCTCCAGCGCACGCAGGTACAGCTCGCGCTTGCTGCCGAAGGTGGCGTAGATGCTGGCACGGGCGATCCCCAGCCCGTCGACCAGGTCGGCCATCGAGGTGGCCTCGTAACCGCGCCGCCAGAACAGCTCGAGAGCCGACTGGAGGGCGGCGTCGGGATCAAATGCCTTGGTCCGTGCCATGACTGAATCCTAGTCATATCGAGACCGCTCGGTCAAGAAAGGCCGAAACCCCAGGGCATCACTTCGGGCACGGCCTATTTGACGGAGCGTTGTCAAATACTGTCGGTGAGGTTACCCTTACCGCCGTTTCTTGCTTCCCGTCCCCTCCCCACTGGAGACCCGCCCCCATGCCGATAACCCTGCAACAGGCGCTCGACTCCGCCCGGCCATTCGTTCTGACGGCCTTTCGGGCCGTCGTCGGACTGCTCTTCGCCTGCCACGGCGCCGCCTCGCTCTTCGGCGTGTTCGGCGGCGCCAAGGGCGGCGGCACCGTCCCGGCCGGCCAGTGGCCCGGCTGGTGGGCCGCGCTGATCCAGCTCGTCGGCGGCGTGCTGGTGCTGGCCGGCCTCGGTACCCGGATCGCGGCGCTGATCTGCTCCGGTTCGATGGCCTACGCGTACTTCACCGTCCACCAGGAGCACGCGCTGCTGCCGCTGCAGAACGGCGGCGAGCCCTCGGTGATGTTCTGCTGGGCGTTCCTGGCGATCGCGGCGCTCGGCTCCGGGCCGTTCGCACTGGACCGGCTCTTCACCGGGCGGACGTCCGCCCAGGACGCCCACACCGGGCGCACCGACCACGCCGGGAAGAGCTCGCAGCCGACCCCGGCGGCCTGACCGGCGAGCGCGGTGGGACGCCCGGCCCGGCGCCGGCCGTCCCGCCGCGCTCCCGTACGTCACCCGGCCAGGTACCGCTCCACCGCGGCCACCTTGGAGGTGAGCCCGTCGGTGACCCCGGCCCGGTCGTCGATCTTGATGACGGTGCTCACCCTGCCGCTGTACGCCTTCACCGCCTCGATCGCTTCACGGATCACCGGCATCACCTCGTCCCACTCCCCCTCGACGCTGGTGAACATCGCGTCGGTGCGGTTCGGCAGCCCGCTCGCGCGGACCACCCGGACGGCGGCGGCCACCGCCTCCCCCACCTCCTCGCCGACCCCCAGCGGGGTGACCGAGAATGCTGCGATCACGGTTCTGCTCTCCTCTCCCGGACGACTGGTCACGGCACCCCGGCCCGACGGGCCACCGGGCGCCGCGATCAGGCTAGGCCCTGCGCGGCCGACACCCCGTCAGACCACCGTCGGCAGCGGCGGATCGACCGCCAGCGGGGCGGAGCTGCGGGCGCGGTGCTGGGCGGCCCAGGCGGCGAGGGCCACCGTGCAGGCGTGGTCCAGGTGGCGCAGCCCGGACCAGTCCAGCTCGACCGGGCGGTCGGCGGGCAGCCGCTCCAGCGCATCCAGCAGCCGGGGCAGCCGCAGGAAGGTCGCGTTTCCACTCAGCCGGACCCGCATCAGCGGCCTGTCGCCGGTCACCGCGCCCGCCGCGCCGTCCCGGGCCGGCAGCTCCTCGACGCCGATCTGCAGGTGCGAGGTCTGCCAGGCCGACTTGACCACCGCCAGGCCGATCCCGATCAGCACGCCCTCGAACAGGTCGGTGCCGATGACCGCGACCGCCGTCACCGCCAGCACCACCGCCTCGCCCCGGTGGTCCCGGCAGAGCCCGATGATCCGCCGGACCGGAACGAGCTTGGCGCCCGCATGCACCAGGACGGCAGCCAGCGCGGTCAGCGGCACCAGGCCGAGCGCGCCGGGCAGCAGCGCGGTGAACAGCAGCAGCCAGAACCCGTGCAGCACGCGCGAGGCCTTCGTCCGGGCGCCGGCCTGGACGTTGGCCGCACTGCGGACGATCACCGCCGTCATCGGGAGGGCGCCGAGCAACCCGCAGAGCGTGTTGCCGACGCCCTGGGCCGTCAGCTCGCGGTCGTAGTCGGTACGCGGGCCGTGGTGCATCCGGTCCACGGCGGCGGCGCTGAAGAGCGTCTCGGCGGAGGCGATCAGGGTGAAGGCGAGGATGGTGCCGAGGCCGGCCGTGCTCGCCAGGGCGCCGAGCGCTCCGCGGTCCGGCAGCTGCACCACGTCCAGCAGGCCGGAGACCCGGACCCGGGCCACCGGCATGCCCGCGGCGCCGGTGACGGCCGCGGCGAGGCCGACGGCGGCCAGCGGTGCGGGGACGGCCCGGGCCACCCGGGCCGGCAGGTACGTCCAGAGGACGAGCACCAGCAGGGTGCCGGTGCCGAGCGCCACCGCGCTCGGGGTGGCCGCGCCGGTGACGGCGTCACGCAGCAGCACGGGCAGCCCGGCGATCTTCTCCGGGCCGGTGGCGGGCGCCCTGCGGTCGGCGAGCGCGTACAGCTGACCGAAGAGCAGGGTCAGGCCGATGCCCGCCAGCATGCCGTGCACCACGGACGCGGACATCGCCCGGAACCAACGACCGAGACGCAGCGCGCCCATGGCCAGCTGGAGCAGGCCGGTGGTGAGCACCAGGACACCGAGCGCGCCGGGCCCGTACTCCTGGACGGCCTCGTAGACCAGGACGGTCAGGCCGGCCGCCGGTCCGCTGACCTGGAGGCTGCTGCCGGGCAGCGCGCCGACGACCAGGCCGCCGACGATCCCGGTGACCAGCCCGAGCTCGGCGGGGACGCCCGAGGCGACGGCCACGCCCACGCAGAGCGGCAGGGCGACGAGGAAGACCACCAGCGAGGCCGGCAGGTCGAAGCGCCAGGGCACGGCGCGCAGCGCGGCGGCCGGGGCGTGGTGACGCAGCGAGCGGCCCGGGAGGACGCGGCCCGGCGGGGCGTTGCGGCCCGGGCCGCCCGGCGGGCTCTTGCGGCGGCGGGGCAGGCGGCTCACCGGACCGTCGCCGGGGTGCGAAGGGAGTGAAGGGGGCAAAGGGCGTGAAGGGGGCGGACGGGGGGACGGGAGCGGGGACGGCAGGCGGGTCGGTGCATGGGTGCGTTCCTTCCGCGCACCCGCCGGAGGGCGGGCGCGCCGCTGGGAGGGAGACGTCCGGACACGTCGGAGCGGCGGCCCGGGCGGTCGGCGGGGAGGCACGGGAGGTTCGGCGGGGGGACCGGACAGGTCGGCGGGAGGCACGGGAAGTCAGCGGGAGAACCGGGCACGTCGGCGGGGACCACGGCGCCTCGGCGGGGCAGTCGGCGGGACCCGACGGCCGGAGCTCCCCCGCTCCCCGATCGATCCCAAACCCCCCCTGCAACAGCCCGAGTTGAACATGGAAACCATGACGGGCCCGGCGTGCCACCGACGGTACCCAGGGGGCCGGGCCGGGCCAACCTCACACACCAGGCCTTCACCCCGGCGGCACACCGGGGCCGCTTTTCGACCCGGATCGGGGCTCCCGGAGGGTACGCACGTTCGCATGTCGCGCAGGTGCACGAACGAGAGCGCTCCCGCAAGGCCGGCACTTTGCAGGAAGGGACGACGGGCACCCCCGGCCCGGCGCCGCGGACTGGAGGAACCGGCGATGGATCGGCCGCCCCCACCGTGACAGCCTGGCCGAACGGCCGGAACCCCACCCCGGCGCACCCCCGCTCGGGCCGCCCGCCACCCGCGACCTGCGGTTTCCGCCGAGCGGCCGGCTTACACATTCTGTTGAAACTCCCCTTGACGCCCCGACAGGCGCCGCCTTACCTTGTTTCCGCATACAGAAACCGTTCTTCCGTATGGTGGAATTCTGGAGATGAGCCCTCCGACCCACTGCGGGCCGACGCAGGAGAAACCCGATGCCTCGTATGACAGCCGCCCGCGCGGCAGTGGAGATCCTCAAGCTCGAAGGCGTTGAGGTCGCGTTCGGCGTGCCGGGCGCAGCGATCAACCCGTTCTACAGGGCCCTCAAGGAGGGCGGCGGCATCCGGCACACGCTGGCCCGGCACGTCGAGGGCGCCTCCCACATGGCGGAGGGGTACACCCGCGCCAAGGCCGGCAACATCGGCGTCTGCATCGGCACCTCCGGCCCGGCCGGCACCGACATGATCACCGGCCTCTACTCGGCGATCGCCGACTCGATCCCGATCCTGTGCATCACCGGCCAGGCCCCGGTCTCCAAGCTGCACAAGGAGGACTTCCAGGCCGTCGACATCGCCTCGATCGCCAAGCCGGTCACCAAGAAGGCCACCACCGTGCTGGAGGCCGCGCAGGTCCCGGGCGTCTTCCAGGAGGCCTTCCACCTGATGCGCTCGGGCCGTCCTGGCCCGGTCCTCATCGACCTGCCGATCGACGTCCAGCTGACCGAGATCGAGTTCGACCCGGAGACCTACCAGCCGCTGCCGGTCTACAAGCCGCAGGCCACGCGGGCGCAGGCCACGAAGGCGCTGCAGTTCCTGCTGGAGTCCGAGCGCCCGCTGATCGTCGCCGGCGGCGGCATCATCAACGCCGACGCCTCCGACCTGCTGGTCGAGTTCGCCGAGCTGACCGGCGTGCCGGTCATCTCCACCCTGATGGGCTGGGGCACCATCCCCGACGACCACGAGCTCAGCGCCGGCATGGTCGGCGTCCAGACCTCGCACCGCTACGGGAACGCAACCTTCCTGGAGTCGGACTTCGTCCTCGGCATCGGCAACCGCTGGGCCAACCGCCACACCGGTTACAACCTGGAGGCGTACACCAAGGGCCGCAAGTTCGTCCACGTCGACATCGAGCCCACCCAGATCGGCAAGATCTTCCCCCCGGACTACGGCATCGCCTCCGACGCCAAGGCCGCGCTGGAGCTCTTCATCGAGATCGCCAAGGAGCTCAAGGCCGAGGGCAGGCTGCCGGACTTCAGCGCCTGGGCCGGGTCCGCCCAGGAGCGCAAGGCCACCCTGCAGCGCCGCACGCACTTCGACGACATCCCGATGAAGCCGCAGCGGGTCTACGAGGAGATGAACAGGGCGTTCGGCCCGGAGACCCGCTACGTCACCACCATCGGCCTCTCCCAGATCGCCGGCGCGCAGATGCTGCACGTCTACAAGCCGCGCAACTGGATCAACTGCGGCCAGGCCGGCCCGCTCGGCTGGACCATCCCGGCCGCGATCGGTGCCGCCGTCGCCGACCCCGAGACCCCGATCGTCGCACTCTCGGGCGACTACGACTTCCAGTTCATGATCGAGGAGCTGGCGGTCGCCGCCCAGCACAAGGTCCCCTACGTCCACGTCCTCGTGAACAACGCGTACCTGGGCCTGATCCGCCAGGCGCAGATCGGCCTGGACATCAACTTCCAGGTCAACCTCGAGTTCGAGAACATCAACACCCCGGAGCTCGGCGTCTACGGCGTCGACCACGTCAAGGTCGCCGAGGGCCTGGGCGTCAAGGCCATCCGCGTCACCGACCCGAACGAGCTGGGCGCCGCCTTCGAGGAGGCCAAGAAGCTCGCCGCCGAGCACAGCGTCCCGGTCGTGGTCGAGGCCATCCTGGAGCGCATCACCAACATCTCGATGAGCAAGACCGTCGACATGAGCAACGTGACCGAGTTCGAGGAGCTCGCCACCCTGCCGGAGCACGCTCCGACGGCGATCAAGCCGCTGGCGCTGTAGCCCGCGCTGTAGTCCGCGCAGTGGTCCGGTACGGGGCCGGCCGGGGTCGAGGGGACCTCGGCCGGCCCGGTGCCGTCGCGCCCGTCCCCGGTTCGGGGCGGGCGCGTCCGGGGCGGGCGCGTTCGGGGCGGGCGCGTTCGGCCCACCGACCGTACGGGTACGTACCGAGGGCCGCCCGCGCACGACCGCCGCGCGCGGGCCATGTCCCCGGGAGGCCCACGCCGTGTCCTTCACCATGAGCATCCCCGAGCGCGAGAGCTTCCTCGCCGCCGCCCACGTCGGCGTCCTCGCCGTCGGCGGTGACGGCGCAGGCCCGGGCAAGGGCCTGCTGGCCGTCCCGATCTGGTACTCCTACCGGCCCGGTGGCGTGCTCACCGTCCTCACCGGCCGCGACTCCGCCAAGGCCCGCCGGATCCGGTCCGCCGGCCGGTTCGCGCTCTGCGCCCAGCAGGAGGAACCGCCCTGCCGGTACGTGAGCGTCGAGGGCCCGGTGATCGCGATCGAGGACGCGGTCGACCCCGCCGAGCGGGCCGCGATGGCCCACCGCTACATGCCGCCCGCCGCCGCCCGCGCCTACCTCGCCGCCACCACCGAGCAGCTGACCGCCGACATCGCCATCCGGATGCGGCCCGAACGCTGGCAGAGCGCCGACTTCGCCGCCGTCGCCGCCCGCTTCGACGCGCAGATCCCCCCGGCCCGCGCGGAACACCCGTAGCCCGGTCGTGGTTGGGGGAGGCGGGGCGGCTACCGTTCCGTGACGAGTCCTGTCCCGACACCGACCATCCGAAGGGGACTTCCGTGAGCCTGTACGACATCCCGCTGCGCACCCTGTCCGGCGAGGCCGCCTCGCTGGGCGACTACAAGGGCAAGGCGCTGCTGATCGTGAACGTCGCCTCCAAGTGCGGCCTGACGCCCCAGTACGCCGGTCTGGAGCGGCTCCAGGAGCGGTACGCCGCGCGCGGCTTCACCGTGCTGGGCTTCCCGTCCAACCAGTTCGCCGGGCAGGAGCCGGGCAGCGCCGAGGAGATCCAGACCTTCTGCTCCACCACCTACGGCGTCTCCTTCCCGCTGTTCGACAAGACGGACGTCAACGGCGACGACCGCCACCCGCTGTACGCGGTGCTGACGCAGACCGCCGACGCCGAGGGCAAGGCCGGGGACGTCGCCTGGAACTTCGAGAAGTTCCTCGTCTCGCCCGACGGCACGGTGGCGGCCCGCATCCGCCCGCGCACCGAGCCGGAGTCGGACGAGGTCATCGCCGCGATCGAGGCCGTCCTGCCGGCCTGACCGCACGCCGCACGAAGAGCCCGGGGCACCTGCCCCGGGCTCTTCGGCGTCCACGCTCACCCCTGGCAGGCGTACGTGAACGAGGTGCCCGCCCCCAGACGCCGGGGCTCGAGGATGTCGACGGTCGCCGTCGCCCGCATCGTGCCGCGGCCGTCGAAGGACCAGCGGAGGACCAGGTCCGCCCGGCGCTCGCCGGACTGCACCGGCTGCACCAGCTCACCGGAGGATGTGCCGTCGCTGCGCAGCCAGCGGTAGCGGATGGTTCCCGCGTGGCCGTCGGTGCCGACCGTCGCGGTGATCACGGCGGTTCCGCCGCACGGCGGGCCGCCCGCCGGTTCCGCGCCCACGGTGACCCCGGTCAGCGCGAGCGGGGGCTCGGTCCGGCACCGGGTCGGCAGGAAGGCGAGCAGGACGACCACGACGGCCGCCGGGACCAGCCACCGGACGGCCCGGCGCCGGCGGGGCCGGGCCTGCGGCTGCCAGGGCGGCGGCGCGCCGTGCCACACCGCCGCCGCCACCGGTGGCACGCCGGGGCCGAACCGGCGCACCTCGTACTGCTGCGGCGCCGGGGCAGGCTCCGGTGGGACGGGTACGGGCTCCGGCGCCCGGTCACCCGGGGTACCCCGGACGGTCGGGGCGAGGAACGTGGCGCACATGGCGTCCTCGGCGCCGGGCGCGGCGGGGGCGGCGGGCGCGGCGGGCACGGCGCCGTCGAGCGGGACCGTCCGCTCGGGATCGGGACCGGGACCGGGACCGGCGCCGAGTCGGACGGTCCGGTCGGGACCAGGGCCGTCGCCCGGGCCGGGCTCCGGTCGGGGCAGGGGCATGGAGACCTCCGGGGGACGTGCGACGGGAACGTAAGGCGGAGAGGCGCGGTGGGGAGGAGTGGTGCAGAGGGGGGTGGGAGAAGCGCGGTGGAAAGGCGCGGTGGAACGTGCAGCAGGACCGCGGGCGGGATCAACCGGGCTGCCGGCAGTCGATGGCGGGCAGCTCCCGGTAGGCCGTCGGCGTGCTCTCCGGCCTGGGGTCGCTGCCCACCCGGACGCCCCACTGGAGCCTGTCGTCGGCGCCGAAGTCATGGGACCGGGTAAGGACTACCGAGCCGGTGCCAAGCCGCACGGTGTCGGTGGCGATCGTCACCGGCGGGTTGATCGTGCCGGAGTGGTGCTGCCAGGACACAGTGAGCGTGGCCCCGGGCGGCCCTGACGACACGACGGTGATCCTGGCCTGGATGCCGAAGTGGCCGTTGTCCAGGCAGCTGATCGAGTCGACGTTCAGCGAGGTCACCCGGATCGCGGGCGGCGGCGGGGTGGTGACAGCGGGCGGCGGCGGCTCGCTGACCGGTGTGGACGGTGAGGCACCGGTGGACGGCGGGGTGGTGCGGGGCGTGTCCGTGAGCCTGGGCGCGGGCGACGTGGTGGTGCCCGGGGTGGGCGTACGGCTCGGTGCAGGCCCGACCGTACGGCTCGACGTCGTACCGGGGGTAGGAGACGGCGCAGGCGAGCGCGAGCCCGACTGCGACTGCGACTGCGACTGCGACGGGGACGAGAGCGGGGACGGGGACAGGAACGGCGACGGCGAGGGGCTCGCCACCGGGGACGGCGGGGTGGTGGGCGGCCGGGTCGCAGAAGACACGGCCGATGCCGTGGGATCGGACGGCCCGTCCGTCGCCTCCCCACCGGCTCCGCCCGCCGCACCCAGCGTGGTGGTGACCCGCGGCATCGGGCTGCCGGTCACCGTCCGGTCCCCGCGGTCCGCGGTTCCGGCGAGCGCCACCCCGGCCAGCGAGGCCGCCGCGAGCGTGCCCGCCACCGCGCCGACGACCGCCCGGGCCCGCCGACGCCGCGGGCGCTCCACCCGCACCCGCCCGCGCAGCCCGAGCCGCCGGACGGTCCGGCTCGCGGAGGCATCCCCACGCGGGTGGGCACTCCTGGTCGCCGAGGCACCGCTGCCCCGGTTGTGCGTGGCCCGGATCGCCGCAGCGCCCCGGCCGGCCACGAGCTCCGTGTGCGCCAGCGCCGTCGCCCCGCCGGGCGGCGGCCCGGACGCGCCCCACGGCAGCAGCAGCGCCAGCAGGGCCACCAGGGTGGCGAGGTCGGCGCGCCCGCGCTCCTCCCACTGCTCTCCGTACCCGGCAGCGGCGACCGCCTCCAGCTGCCGGACGAACTCCTCGGCGCCGGCCGGCCGCTCCTCCGGCCGCTTCGCCATCCCGGCCCTGACCAGCGGCCGGACGCGCTCCGGGACCAGTTCCTCCGGCACTTGGTCCTCCCGGTGCTGGACCGCCAGCTCCACGACCGTCCGGCCGGGGAACGGACGGGTGCCGGTCAGGCACTCGAAGAAGGTCACGGTGGCGGCGTACACGTCGGCTGCGGGTGAGGCCGGCGCGCCCGTCCACTGCTCCGGCGCCAGGTAGGCCGGCGTACCCGAGATGTCCCGGTCGTCGCCGCTGGGCACGGCGATCCCGAAGTCGACCAGCTTGGTGGAGCCGTCGGCCGCGACCAGCACGTTGGCGGGCTTGTAGTCCCGGTGCACCAGGCCGGTCGCGTGTGCGGCGGCCAGCCCCAGCAGCGAGCCCTTCAGGACGACCAGCGCAGCCTCCGGCGTCGTCGCCCCCTCGGACCTGAGCAGCGTACGCAGTGGCACGCCGTCCACCAGCTCCATCACGATCGCCGCGTGCGGCCCGGCCTCGACGTACTCGTAGAGCCGCGTGACGTACGGGGAATCGACCCTCGCCAGGATCTGCGCTTCCTCGCGGAGGCCGGAGCCGCCCACCGCATCGATCAGGTACTTGATCGCCACCGGTGTACCGGTGCGGTCGTGGTGCGCGAGCACCACACGGCCGCTCGCCCCCGCGCCCAGCTCCCGCACCGGCGTGTAGTCCGGGAGCCGCCACTCGTCGGTTCTCCGCCCTGCCTCGTCCTGCATCGCCGGCCCCCTCAGCACGCCGTCCGGTCCGTCCTCGCCCGGTGCCACCGACGAGGCGGCCAGCGGCCCGGTTCCCGCTCCGGGTACCGTTCGAACCCCGTTGCCGACGGCTCGTACACCACCTTGGCCGTTCCCGCAGGCAGGCCGCCCGACCTCCGGGAACGACGAGCAGAAACACATCGGCGCACACGGGAGTTGCGCGCCGCGGCCGCACGCTCCCCGAGTGCGCCGTCACCCCTCTGTCCGGCGAGGCCGCTTCGCCGGCCGACGGGACCGGCTCAGCCGGGGATCGCTGCACCGCGGGTCAGGACGAGTGCGAACCCGCCTGAACAGCGCCGAGCAGAAATGGAAAGCGTGTCGGGAGCCGTCCCTCGCGAGTTCGCAACTCGTATCCTCCGCACCCGCCCGCCATGGCACGCAGCCGACCCCTCCGAATGCGGCTCTGCGGTGACGGAACGTCATCGGGCGGCACTGCTCGACCTCTTCGACCGCACCCTGTGCAGCTGACGGCGAGCGACCTCGCCCCGGGGGGCCGGCACGGAGGAGCGGGCGCGGCGCCGTGCCGGTGGCGGCGGCTTCGGGCCCCGCTCCGGCTCTCCTCGGGGTGTTGCGCACCGCCCGACGCCCCCCTAGCGTGTGCGACCGTTGGTCCATGTCGCGGAGGAGGCTCGTCCTGATGAACCGTCACGTCAGAACCGTCGCACGAGCGATTCTCGCGGCCGGCCTGCTCGTCGCCGGCACGCTCGTCGGCGCATCACCGGCGGCGGCCGCTGCGGCGCCGACGGCGCTGCCCGCGTCCGAATACACCCTCACCGCGGACTACCACCGGTTCGACACGCTCGACTCGGCCCTCGTCACGGCGCTGGGGACGTCTGCCGTGCACACGGTGATGGAGCATGCGAACCACGACCGGCAGGCACTCCCCGCGTCCTTCTCCGTCGGCGGCCTGTCCACCGGCTTCCGCTTCGACGACGGCGACAACTCCGACTGCCAGAGCTTCCCGCAGGGCATCACGACGAGCCGGGACGCCGTGGGTACCGCGGACAGCGGCAACTACGACGGCCATCAGCTCGTGCTGGTGAGCTGGTACACCAAGGACGGATGCGGCGGTGCCCAGCAGCGTAGTCGGATCACCCTGGTCGACTGGGACGCCACCTATCCCAACACCTACCGCAAGATCCTCCTGGTGGAGCCGACCGGCACCGCGGCGGCACCGGACTTCAAGGACATCCCGATCCACGCGGGCGGCGTCTCGTGGTACGGCAACTACCTCTACGTCGCCGACACCGGGCACGGCATGCGCGTCTTCGACATGCGCAAGATCCTCAATACCGACCCCGGCGGCAGCGCCGACCAGATCGGCCGGCAGTCCGAGACCGTCTACCACGCCCACAACTACGCCTACGTGCTGCCCCAAGTCGGCACGGTCACGTCGCAGACGACCTCCGACGACAACCTGGCGTGGTCGTCGATCTCCCTCGACCGGGTCAGCAAGTCGATCGTCATGACGGAGTACACCTGCCAGTCGGGCTGCACCGACTACCCCAACCGCCCGCCGAGGGCCGTCCGCTTCCCGTTCGCATCCGGGGCGACGACGTTCGCCGCGACGACGACCGCCGGTCAGGCCCTCCGACTGCCCTGGTACAACCTCAACGGCGTGGCCTCCCACAATGGCCGGTGGTGGTTCAACTCCTCGGGGCAGAAGAAGCTCTACTACTGGACCCCGACCGCAGGCCCCTCCACCTTCGCCTGGGTGGGCGGCGGCGAGAGCCTCTCCTACTGGGAGGACACCACCAACCCCGACCTGCTGTGGTCGCTGCAGGAGACCACGGGCGGACGCAACGTCTTCGCCGTCACCCAGGCCACCTACGGCGGCGGCTGAGCACAGGACCGGTCTCGTTCACTGCCGTTCGTCGGCCCAGCACGGCAAGCGGTTCACTCCGCTGCAGGCCAGGACATGTGCGGACGGCGGTGGACTTTCCTGGGAGAACCGGAGAGCGTGCCGGGGCAACACCCCGCACGCGTTCGAACCTCGTATCCTCCGCCGCTCGCCAGGGCAAACGGAGACCCCGGCCTCCCAGCGGTCGGGGCCTTCGTCGTGCCCGGTCCGTTCCCGGCGCTGCGCTCCGGGCGGGCAGGCGGTCGGTTTCGCTCTCACCGCACGCAACATCGTTCAGAGGTCGTCCACGGACCGACCTCGACCGCTTCCCTCGGTCGTGTGACGCGCGCGATCCGCCGGATACGCCATGCTTGAGCTCCCGGAGGACTCCGGCACATGACGATGTTCCAGCTACACGGTGAGGTGTTCCCCATCGGCACGGCGAGCGAATCGACCCTGGCCGCCTGGCTGCACGGTGTCGGCGGACCGCGGTTGGAGCGGGTCCTGGCGGTGCGCCCGGACGCCGCGGCGGCTCCCGAGCCGCGGTCGGTCGGCGAGCTGGCGGACCGGCTTCAGCGCCCGGCGTCGGTGACCCTGGCACTGCCCGGACTCACGCTGCCGGACCTGCAAGTGGCGGAGGCCGTGGCCGCTCTGACGCCCACGCCCCTGGCGGTCCTGGCGGGCATCCTGGACGCGACGGACGGGGAACGCGCGCGCGGCCTGGACGCGGTACTGGAGGCGCTGGCCGATCGCGCCCTGGTGTGGCCGGGCGGCGACGGCCTGCTGCACATGGCGGGACCGCTGCGGCGCGCCTGGGACTCGCCCCTGGAGTTGGACGCGCCGCTGGAACGGCTGCTCGCGGCCGCCGGCTCCGACGAACTGGGCCGCATGGTGACGACGCTGGGCCTCAAGCCGGCCGGTGGTCGCAAGCAGCAGCGGCTGGCCGCGCTGGTCGGCCATCACAGCGATCCTGACCGGGTCGCCTCGCTGGTGGCCAAGGCCCCCGCGGCCACCCGGAAACTCCTTGAGCAGCGGGCGGTTCAGGCTCCCGGGCGTCCGGACTTCACCGTGTTCGGGACTGCCCGGGACGATGGCGAGCCGGGTGAACGATGGGCGCTTGAGCGGGGGCTGCTGGTCCGGGACCGTCGCTGGTACGGGCCGGCCCGGATGCCCGCGGAGGTGGCGCTGGCGCTGCGCGGCTTCGGCTGGCGCGCGCCGTTCACAGCCGTCCCACCCGTCCTGCGGTCGGCACCCGTCACGGCCTCCGAGATCGACCGGGAGGCCTCGGCCGCCGCGATGGCGTTCGCCGTCCACGCCTCAGCCGTCCTGGCCGTGTGCGCCGCGTCTCCGCCGGCCCGGCTCAAGGGGGGCGGGATCGGCGCACGTGAGCTGTCCCGGATCGGAAGGGCGGCGAAGTGCGACGAGATCGTCGTACGCCTCGCGTTGGAGACGGCGAACGCGGCCGGGCTGCTGGCCCGCGACGGCGACCGGGTCGCGGCGACGGAGGCCTACGACACCTGGGCCGGGGAGGAACCGGCCGACCGGCTCGCCGTGCTTCTCCGGGCCTGGTGGACACTGCCGCTGACCCCCGGCGGGAGCCGCGACGAGGACGGGAAGGCGCTGCCGGCCCTCGCCGGGCCACCGCCGTGCGCCGGCTGTGTACAGGCCCGGCACGGTCTGCTCGCGGCCACGACGCGGCTTCCGGTGGGCGAGGGCGCGACGAATCCGGCGGAGCTGGGGGAGCTGATCGCGTGGCACCGTCCGCTCGCCGACGAACTCCCCCAGGACGTCACACCGTTCGCCACCCTCATCCGCGAATCGGAACTGCTCGGCGTACTCGCTCTCGGGGCCCTGTCCCCGGTCGGGGACGCCCTGCTCGCCGATGACGCCGAAGCCGTGGCGTCCGTCTGTCGGCTGCTGCTGCCCGCCGCCACCGGGACCGCCCGCTTCGGCAGCGACCTCACGGCCGTCGTCGCCGGCACGCCGTCGGCGTCCCTCTGCACGCTGCTGGACTCCGTCGCCGACCGGGAGAGCGCCGGTGCGGCGTCCGTGTGGCGGTTCAGCCCGGGAAGCGTCCGCCGTGCCCTCGACGCGGGCCACACCCCCGACGCCATGGCGGCCGACCTCGCGGCCGTCGCCGTCGAGCCGCTTCCCCAACCGCTCTCGTACCTGCTGCACGACACCGCGCGCAGCCACGGCCGCGTGCGCATCGTCTCCGCGGCCTGCGTGATCCACGGCGAGGAGCCCGCCCTGCTGGCCGAACTGGCCGCCCACCGCCGGCTCGCCCCGCTCGGCCTGCGGCAACTGGCACCGACCGTGCTGGTCAGCCGGACTCCACCGGACGAGACACTCGCGGCGCTGCGGTCCGCCGGCTACGCCCCCGTCGCCGAGACACCCGACGGGTCCGTCCGTATCGAGCGGGCCCCGCGTCATCGCGCGGCAGGCCCGGTCCCGCCCCCGCGCCTTCCCGGCGGGAAGTCCCGCCCGCCGCAGACGGCCCCCCGCACGGCGCGCACCCTGACGGCCGCCGGCCGCAGCGCCCTGGCCGCCCGACTGCGCGCCGCCCCGCAGGACATCCCGGAGCCGGACCCGTACGACGAGCGCCCCTACGACAGCGACACCGAGGAGATCATCGCCGGATACGCGCGCAACCTGTCCTTCGCCGACGTCCGCCAGCTCGCCCATGCCGTCAACGAGGGTCAGCCGGTCACGATCGAGTACGTCGCCACCTCGGGCAGCGAGACCGTCCGCACCCTCAGCCGGCTCGCTCTCGATGCGCCCTACCTCAATGCCTGGTGTCACCTGAGGGACGACGAACGGATGTTCACCATCTCCCGCATCCACGGGGTGATGCCCGCGTAGCCCGTAGCGCGAACGAGCTCACCGCGCGGAAGCGGCGGTGCTCGGGGGTGCGCGGGGGTACCGAGCCAAGCCGTCGGACCGGTTCCGCGGGAAGCGCCGCGCCGCCTGCCTCGTCACCTTCGAGAGCGCAGGGGCCGAGGCCGCCGGCGGCGGTCATCGGGACCGCTCGGCCTCGGCCTTCACCGCGTTCAGGAACTGCCGGTGCTGGGCGCGCAGGCGGCCCTCGCCGTCCCCGAACACCTCCCCGTTCCCCCGCCGGCCCTCGGCCCGGACGCCGAGCGGGTCCGCACGGTGATGCCGGAGGTGCCGGACGCCGTGGTCTACCGCGCCCTCACCGCCTGGACCGGGCTGTTCGGCTGGCTCGGCTTCGAGCTCTCCGGCCAGTTCGCCGGCACGATCCTCGACCCGGAGGCCGCGTTCGAGCACAACGCCCGCACCCTGGCCGCCCTGATCGGCCTCACCCCCGCCTGACCGACCTACGGCGACGGCCTGTGGGCCCGGACCCACCGCTCGACGGCCCGGACGATGATCCGCGGCACCCTCGCCCCGGCACCGTCAGGAGCCGCCTGGCGACCGTTCAGAACAGGCTCGCGTCCGCAATCTCGTCGAGGCCGCCGCCCGGGCACAGGAGAGCTCTCTCACGGACAGCGGTAGGCGAACGAGGCGGCCGCGGTCCGGGTGTCCGGCGAGAGGATCTCCAGTGTCGCGGTGGCCTGGAGCGAGCCCTGGCCCTCGAAGCTCCAGCGCAGCACCAGGTCGGTGCGGTGCGCGCCGGCGCGGACGTCCTGGGAGAGCTCGCCCGAGGTGGTGCCGTCACTGCGCAGCCAGCGGTACCGGATGGTGCCGGCCCCGCCGTTGGTCTCCACCCCGGCCGTGATCACCGCGGTACCGCCACAGCCGGGGCCCGCGGAGTCGGTGGTCACGCCGACACCGGTGACCGCCAGGGCGGGCATGGTGAGGCGCCAGAAGAGGAAGGCCAGGACGGCCAGCAGCACCGCCGCCGGCACCAGCCACCGCCACACCCGACGCGGGCGGCGCGGCTTCTGCGGCTCCGGCCCGGCGGCGCCGTGCCAGACCGCGGCGGCCTGCGGCGGGACGCCGGGGCCGAACCGCCGCAACTCGCCCGGGGCGAGCGGCCGTTCGTCCGGCGAGCCGTCAGCGGGCGTCGGCCTGGGTGACGACGTGGTACCGGACCCCGCCGGGCCGGTTGCCTCCGTGGTCCGGGTCAGGGGCGGGGCGGGCACCGTACTGCCGTAGGCCGGGGTCTGTACGCGCGTGGTGGTCTCCCCCGCTTCCGGGGCGTCGCCCCAGACCCGGGGGTCGAGGAAGGTCGCGCTCGCGGCGTCGTCGCCGTCGAGCCGGGCGGTGGCCTCGGAGTCGGGCCCGCCGCCGGCCGGTACGCCGGCGCGCCCGTCCGGCTTGACGATCCGCTCGCCCGCCGCCGGCGCGGACCCGAGCCGGACCGTCCGCACGGCGTCCTCGGGCCCCTCGGGCGCCGAAGCGAGCCGCACGGTCCCCTCGGCGTCCTCCGGGCCCGCGCCGAGCCGTACGGTCTGGTCGTCGGCCGCGCCCGTGGCCGGGGCGGAGTCGGGGCGGGGCGTGGGCATGGCTTCTCCAACGAGCGGGGCGAGGCGGGTGGTTCGGGGACCGGCGGTGACGGCGCCGGGCTCAGCGCGGCGGGTCGCAGAGGTAGGCGGCCATCGTGGCCGACGTCTTGCCCGGCTTGGCCGCCGCCGGCGTGGTGCCGACGCTCACGCCCCAGGTCGGGAAGGTGTCGGCCGAGCCGAAGTCGTGCGGGCGGGTGACGGTGGCGCGGCCGTCGCGGACCACCACCGTGTCCGTCCCGACGGTGGCCGGCCGTCCGCCCGAGGTGTGGTACCAGTTCAGCGTCAGCGTGCCGGTGCCCGTGCCCTGGGCGACCACCGTCACCGTCGCGGTCAGGCTCCACCGACCGCTGCAGGTCAGCGAGTCCAGGTTCACCGAGCTGACCGTGATGGTCGCCGGGGCGATGGTCAGGGTCGGCGTGACCGGGGCGATGGTCAGGGTCGGCACCACGGTGGTGGCGGTGGGACCGGCGGGCGGGGCCGAGGGCGCCACCGTCGCGGGGCCGCCGCCGGGCGGGGCCGGCGGCAGACCGGTGGTGGGGCCGCCACCGGCGGGCGGCTTGCCGGGGGCCGTGGGCGTCCTGCCGGTCGGCGCGGCCGTGGCCGAGCTGCTCGCCGCCGGAGAGCCGCTCGGGCTGCCGGAGGGCGTCGACGGCGAGGCCGTCGGGGTGGACGGCCCGGCGCTCGGGGTGTCCGTGGCACCGCCCGGCGCGGGCGACGCGTCACCGGTCGGGTCGGGCGCGCCGAGCGTGGTGGTGGCCTCCGGGACGGCGCCGCCCACGACCGTACGGGCACCGCCGTCGGCGGCGCCCGCCATCGCCATGCCGGCCAGCGTGGCCAGGGTCAGGGTGCCGGCGACGACGCCGACGAGCGCCTTGCCCCGGCTGCCCGGGCGAGCGCCGCGACGGACGAGCGTCTCCCGGACGACGGCGGCCGGCGCGGTGTCGGCCCCCGCGGCGGCCTGCGGCCCGGTCGACGCGTCGGCGCCGCCCAGCGCGGTGTGGGCCAGCGAGGTGCCGCCCGCCGCCCCGCCGGAACCGGGCAGCAGCAGGGCGAGCAGGGCGACCAGTGCCGTCAGGTCGAGGCGGCCCTTCTCCTCCCACTCCCGGCCGTACCCGGCCGCCGCGACGGCCTCCAGCTCCTCGACCAGGGCGGCCGCGCTCCCGGGCCGGGCCTGCGGGTCCTTGGCGAGGCCTGCCAGGATCAGCGGCCGGACGGGATCGGGCGCCAGCTCGGCCGGGATCGGCGCCTCGGTGTGCTGGACGGCGAGCTCGGCGATCGTGCTGCCCCCGTACGGGCGGGCGCCGGTGAGGCACTCGAAGAACGTGACGGTGGCGGCGTAGACGTCGCCGGCCGGCGAGGCGGGCCGGCCCGCCCACTGCTCGGGCGGCATGTAGGCGGGGGTGCCGGAGACGTCGCGGTCGTCGCCGGCCGGTACCGCGATGCCGAAGTCGACCAGCTTGGAGATGCCGGAGGTGTCCACCAGCACGTTGGCGGGCTTGTAGTCGCGGTGGACCACCCCGGCTTCGTGGGCGGCGGCCAGGCCCAGCAGGGAGCCCTTCAGCACCACTAGGGCGGCCTCCGGGGTGGTGGCGCCCTCCTCGCGGAGCAGGTCGCGCAGCGCGATGCCGTCCACCAGCTCCATCACGATGGCCGAGCCCCGCTCGCCCTCCACGTACTCGTAGAGCCGGGTGACGTGCGGGGAGTCGATGGTCGCCAGGACCTGCGCCTCCGCGCGGAGGGCGGGCGTGCCGACGGAGCCGTGCAGGTACTTGATGGCGACGGGGGTGCCGGTCTCCCGGTGGCGGGCGAGCACGACCCGGCCGCTCGCACCGGCGCCGAGTTCCCGGTCGTGGAGGTAGTCGGGGAGCTCCCAGGGGCGCTCGTCCTCGATCACCGGTTCGCCGCCCGCGGGGGCGGTGCCGCCCCCGGCCGGTCTGCCGTCCTGCTGCTTCCCGTCGTCCATCGCCGTACTCTCCCCGTGCCCGACTGCCTGCCTGCTCCGCTCTGCGGCGACGCACCCTACGGCACCGCAACCACTGCCTGGGACGCGGCCCGTGAACAGCGGGTTCCGGGGTGCCGCCTCCGTGAGGTCACGATTCGGGTGATTCGCACAGCGTGCCAACCATTCGCCCGCGCGGCCCGGTCCGACGGCCCGGTCGGGCAGCCCGGTCCGACGGCCCTGCCGATGCCTCGGCCGGCGGGCACGGGGGCGCCGCGGGCACGGCTCACAGGACCGGGAACGGGCTCACCACGGTGGGCAGGCTCGCCACGGGCAGGCCCACCACAGGGCCAGGCTCACGAGAGCAACGGCGGGCTCCGCACAGCGGCGCGCTCACGACAGCAGCAGCCGGGTGCCCGGCGGCAGCTCGCCCGCCCTGGCCGCGTCGCGCAGGTGGGCGAGCAGGCTCTCGCGCAGCGCGGACGCCGCCCGGGTCAGCGGCACCTCGTGCCCGTGCGCCACCGCGATGGTCCGCCCCAGCCCGGGCCCGGCGAACGGGGTGACGGCCAGCCCCGAACGGGCGGCCACCATGCCCGGCAGCACGGCCGGCCCGAGCCCGGCCCGGACGAAGCCGAGCACCGCGTCCATCTCGCCGCCCTCCACCGCGAACTCCGGCTCGAACCCGGCCGCCCGGCAGGCCGCCAGGGTGGCCTCGCGCAGGTCGTAGCCCTCGCGGAACATCACCAGCGGCCGCCCGCGCAGCTCCGTCACCCGGACGGTGCGCCGCCGGCCCTGCGCGGACCGGGCGACCAGCACCAGCTCCTCGTGCAGCAGCTCGGTGACGTCCAGCGCCGGGGCCGCCTCGCCGCTCGCCGGGGTGATGATCAGCGCGAGGTCCAGCTCCCCCTCCGCCAGCGTCCGGACCAGGTCGCGCGAGCCGCCCTCCCGGACCACCAGTGCCACCCCCGGGTAGCGGTCCCGGAAGACCCGCAGCACGTCCGGCACCAGGCTGGTGCAGAGGCTCGGCGGCGCCCCCAGCCGCACCCGGCCGCGGCGCAGCTGCACCGTCTCCTGGACGGCCAGCCGGGCGCTCTCGGTGTCGGCCAGGATGCGCCGGGCCAGCGGCAGCAGTGCCTCACCGGCGTCGGTGAGGGCGATGTTGCCACGGGTGCGGTGGAACAGTTCCGCGCCCAACTCCCGCTCCAGCGCACGGATCTGCTGGGAGAGCGAAGGCTGGGCGACGTGCGCCGCGTCGGCCGCCCGGGTGAAGTGGCGGGTCTCGGCGACGGCGAGGAAGTAGCGGAGCTGCTGAAGCTGCACAGCTCTCAGAATAGGTCAAGCCTATCGTCACAAGCCGCATCATGTCTTGGACGGACCATCCCCCGCTCCCTACCGTTGCAGCCATGACAACCGCGACTCGGACGGCCCGGCATCCGTCCACCCTGGTGACCCTGTGGCGGTCGACCGTCGGCAAGAAGGCGGTCATGGCCGTCAGCGGACTGGTCATGCTGCTGTACCTGGTCGCGCACATGCTGGGCAACCTCAAGATCTTCTTCGGCCCGGACGAGCTCAACGGCTACGCGCACTGGCTGCGCACCCTCGGGGAGCCGTTCCTGCGCTACGAGTGGTTCCTCTGGATCGCCCGGGCCGGCCTGCTCGCCGCCGTCCTGCTGCACGGCGTGGCCGCGTACCAGCTCAGCCGGCGCGACCTCGCCGCCCGGCCCAGCAAGTACGTCCACCAGCGGAGGCGGGCCTCCTACGCCACCCGGACGATGCGCTGGGGCGGGGTGATCCTGGCGCTCTTCATCGTCTGGCACATCCTCGACCTGACCACGCTCACCGTGAACCCGGCCGCGGAGCACGGCCATCCGTACCAGAACATCGTGGCCTCCTTCTCCCACTGGTACAGCGGCGTGATCTACATCGTCGCGATGCTCGCCGTCGGCCTGCACATCCGGCACGGGTTCTGGAGCGCCGCGCAGACCCTCGGCGCCAACAACGCCCGCCGGGACAAGGCGTTGAAGCTGACCGCCAACGGCCTGGCGCTGGTGCTGACCGTGGGCTTCCTGTCCGTCCCCGTGGCCGTGATGACCGGAGTGGTGAGTTGAGCACGCAGGCGTCGTACAGCGACTACCGGGTCGGCGAGCCCGTCGCCGACACCAAGGCCCCCGCCGGGCCGATCGAACAGCGGTGGGACCAGCGGCGGTTCGACGCCAAGCTGGTCAACCCGGCCAACCGGCGCAAGCACACCGTCATCGTGGTCGGCACCGGCCTGGCCGGGGGCGCCGCCGGTGCGACGCTCGCCGAACAGGGCTACCACGTCGTGCAGTTCTGCTTCCAGGACTCCCCCCGGCGAGCCCACTCGATCGCCGCGCAGGGCGGCATCAACGCGGCCAAGAACTACCGCAACGACGGCGACTCGATCCGCCGGCTCTTCTACGACACCGTCAAGGGCGGCGACTTCCGCGCCCGCGAGTCCAACGTGCACCGCCTGGCCCAGGTCTCGGTGGAGATCATCGACCAGTGCGTGGCCCAGGGCGTCCCCTTCGCCCGCGAGTACGGCGGCCTGCTCGACACCCGCTCCTTCGGCGGCGTCCAGGTCTCCCGTACCTTCTACGCCCGCGGCCAGACCGGCCAGCAGCTGCTGCTCGGCGCCTACCAGGCGCTGGAGCGCCAGATCGCCGCCGGGAACGTGGAGATGCACCCGCGCACCGAGATGCTCGACCTGCTGGTGGTCGACGGCCGGGCCCGCGGCATCGTCGCCCGTGACCTGGTGACCGGCGAGATCTCCACCTACACCGCCGACGCGGTGGTGCTCGCCACCGGCGGGTACGGCAACGTCTTCTACCTCTCCACCAACGCCAAGAACTCCAACGCCACCGCCATCTGGCGGGCCCACCGGCGCGGCGCCCACTTCGCCAACCCGTGCTTCACCCAGATCCACCCGACCTGTATCCCGCGCTCCGGGGACCACCAGTCCAAGCTCACCCTGATGAGCGAGTCGCTGCGCAACGACGGCCGGATCTGGGTGCCGAAGGCCAAGGGCGACACCCGGCCGCCGGGCGAGATCCCCGAGGCCGAGCGGGACTACTACCTGGAGCGGATCTACCCCTCCTTCGGCAACCTGGTGCCGCGCGACATCGCCTCCCGGGCCGCCAAGAACGTGTGCGACGAGGGCCGCGGCGTCGGCCCCGGCGGCCAGGGGGTCTACCTGGACTTCGCCGACGCCATCCGCCGGCTCGGCCGGGACGCCGTCGAGGCCAAGTACGGCAACCTGTTCGAGATGTACGAGCGGATCACCGCCGAGGACCCGTACCGGGTGCCGATGCGGATCTACCCGGCGATCCACTACACGATGGGCGGGCTCTGGGTCGACTACGACCTGCAGACCTCCGTGCCGGGCCTGTTCGCGATCGGCGAGGCCAACTTCTCCGACCACGGCGCCAACCGGCTCGGCGCCAGCGCCCTCATGCAGGGCCTCGCGGACGGCTACTTCGTCCTCCCGCCGACCCTCAACGACTACCTGGCCCGCCACCCGCTGCCCGCCGTCCCGGCCGACCACCACGCCGTCACCGAGGTGGAGGCCGAGGTGACGGACCGGCTGAACCTGATCCTCGCCGTCGACGGCGACCGGACTCCCGACTCCTTCCACCGCGAACTGGGCGAACTCCTTTGGGACAAATGCGGGATGGCCCGTGACGCGGCCGGCCTGCGGCAGGCCCTGGAGCGGATCCCGCAGCTGCGCGAGGAGTTCTGGCGCCGGATCAAGGTGCCGGGCACGGGCACCGAGCTCAACCAGTCGCTGGAGAAGGCCAACCGGCTGGTCGACTACTTCGAGCTGGCCGAGCTGATGTGCCTGGACGCCCTGCACCGCGCCGAGTCCTGCGGCGGCCACTTCCGCACCGAGAGCCAGACCGAGGACGGCGAGGCCGCCCGGCGCGACGAGGAGTTCGGCTACGCCGCCGCCTGGGAGTTCACCGGCACCGGCACCGCCCCCGTGCTGCACCGCGAACACCTCGACTTCGAACACGTCCACCCCACCCAGCGGAGCTACGCATGAACCTCACCCTGCGCATCTGGCGCCAGGCGGGCCCGGACGCGGCCGGCTCGATGACCACCTACAAGGTCAGCGGGATCAGCCCGGACATGTCCTTCCTGGAGATGCTGGACACCCTCAACGAGGAGCTAATCACCCGCGGCGACACACCGGTGGCCTTCGACCACGACTGCCGGGAGGGCATCTGCGGCGCCTGCGGCATGGTCATCAACGGCCAGGCGCACGGCCCGGAGCGGACCACCACCTGCCAGCTGCACATGCGGCATTTCAAGGACGGCGACACCATCGACATCGAGCCGTGGCGGGCCTCGGCCTTCCCGGTGGTCAAGGACCTGGTGGTGGACCGCTCCGCGTTCGACCGGATCATCGGCTCCGGCGGCTACATCACCGCCCCCACCGGCAGCGCCCCCGACGCGCACGCCACCCCGGTGCCCAAGGAGGCCGCCGACACGGCCTTCGAGCACGCCGAGTGCATCGGCTGCGGCGCCTGCGTGGCGGCCTGCCCGAACGGGTCGGCGATGCTCTTCACCTCCGCCAAGGTGGTCCACCTCAACGTGCTCCCCCAGGGCGCGCCGGAGCGCAAGTCCCGGGTGCGGAACATGGTCGCCGCGATGGACGCCGAGGGCTTCGGCGGCTGCACCAACACCGGTGAGTGCGCCACCGCCTGCCCCAAGGGCATCCCACTGCCCAGCATCGCCGCGATGAACCTCGAGTTCCTCCGCAGCGCGGCGGGCTGACCGCGTGACCGTAGGGCCCCTCCCGCCCGGAGGGGCCCTACGCATGTGCCGGATCCGGCCCTCCCGCCGGGGCACATGGGGCGGGTGGGGCGTGCGGTCGGGCTACGCGCTCCCCGGAGGAGTGGTGGTTCGCCGGGAGCGGTGCTCCGCCCAGGGATTTCGCGCTACGGTGGTCCCCGCGCCGAGGAGGGTCATATGCCCGAGGTTCAGGCCTGTACCGGGTGTGGCGGGTCCGGGGGGACCCAGAAGACCGAGGCCACGGTCGAACTGGACGAGGAAGGGAGCATGGTGCCGAAGCTCAACACCTTCTGGTCGCCATGCGGTCGGTGCCACGGATCCGGGACGGTGATCGTCGGATGAGGATGCTCTTCGAGTGCGTCGAGTGCGGCAGCCACTACCTGCCGCCCGAGGAGATGGCGTACCCGGACGGGCCCGCCTCCCCCCTCTGGTGCACGCCCTGCCAGGCGGAGAAGCGGGCGGCGGGCGTCCGCGAGGACCCGCTGCTCGCGCGGGTGGCGCTGGCGGCCGCCCGGGCCGCGCTCGCCGGGCGGGCGGCCGCCGAGACGCCCCCCGCGCGCGACGTCCGGCCGTCGCGACCGCCGTTCTCGCGCCGGGCCCGGTCCGGTCCGGGCGGGGTGCGCAGCAGGCTGGTGTGAGCCCGCGGGCAGGAGGGCGGCGTGCTCAGAACAGCGCCTCCTGGGTGTCCGCCGCCTGCGGGCGGACCCGGGGCCGTACGGTCAGGCCCGATGCCGGGCGGCCGGGTGCCGGGGTGAGTGTCCAGCCGGTGAGCAGGCGGGTGTCGAGCAGCAGCGGTTCGGCGTCGCCGGGCTGGTCGAGCAGCAGGTAGCGGCCGATCGGCGGCCGCAGCGTCCCGGCGACGACCGCGCCGGGGGCCAGGGCGTCGATCTGCCCGTATGCGGCGGGGGCGCCGTCGGCCAGGCCGTAGAGGTCCACGTGGTCGGTGACGGGGTGGTCGGCCAGCAGCTCCACCGCGTGCCCGTCGAGCAGGTGGTGGGCCCGGGTGCGGGCGCCGGCGAGGATCTCCCGCCGCTGCGCGGTGTCGCCGTGCCGCCACCAGTGCTCCGCCTTCGCCTTGCCGGTGAACCGCTCGCGGGCCAGGCCGGAGGCGGCGACGGTGAGTTCGGCCCGGCGGACGGCGGGCAGCGGGCCCCGGGCGGCGAACGTCCAGGCGAGGGCGCCCTGCTCGAGCAGCCGGCTGGTGCCGCGCTGCTCGGCGGTCAGGCCGACCTTGAGCAGGCCCTCGCCGAACCAGGCGAGGTAGAGCCGGTAGGTGCGGCCGTCGTCGAGGATCTGGTCGCGGGCGAGGGCCAGCCCGCGGTCCACGCTCTGGCAGGCGGGGCACTGGACGGCACCGCCGTCCGGTTCGATGACGGCGTGGTGCGGGCAGGGCGTCCGCTCGGTGGCCCCGGCCAGCCAGGCGCCGGTGCACCGGCGCGGCCCGGCCAGCAGCCAGCCGACCGACGTGCCCGGGACGACGGCGCGCTCGTGCACCCGGCGGCCGTTGACCGCGCTCAGCACCGGCCGCCCGTCCTGCCAGTGCAGGCCGGTGGAGATCCACCCGCCGCCCGTCTGCCGCGGTGCGTTCACGCCCGCCCCTCCCTCGTGCCCGCCGTTCCCGTCGTGAGCGCCCTGCCGTCCCACGCGGCCTCCGGCCGGCCGCGGTTCCCGTCCGGTGCACCTTGCGCCCGGACCAGCGAGGTTACCGGCCGCCTCGGACAGACGGGCCGGGTGGAGGTGGTGAAGGCGTGCGGGCGGGGGGGCGGGGGCGGGGCCCCCCCCCCCCCCCCGGGGGGGGGGGGGCCCCCCGGGGGGGCCCCCCCCCCCCCCCGGGCCCCCCGGTAAAAAGCCCCCCGGGAACCCCCCCCCACCCCCCCC
>NZ_JBVHHB010000017.1:191208-198874 GCF_055561295.1 Kitasatospora sp. NPDC022785
GGCCGGGGGTGTCCCCGGGCCGCGGGGCCGGGGGGGGGGGGGGGGGGGTGGGGGGGGGGGGGGGGGGGGGGGGGGGGGGGCCCCCCCCCCCCCCGCCGCGGGGAGGTGGTCAGCGGAACAGGGTCGTCACCCGCAGCTGCGGCGACGCCTTGATCTCGGCCTCGGTGAACCGCTCCGTCACCCACTGCTTGCGGGAGAAGAGACGCGTCTGGTCGGTGTAGTGCGGCGACGCCGGGTCGACGGACTCTCCGTAGCTGAGCAGCGTGCGGGTGCGCGGGCCCTGCGGCGTCAGCTCGGTGGCCATGATGAAGCTGGAGCCGTGCGGGACGCTCGCCAGGTCGGCCGGCCGGGTGCCGCCGCCGTTGCCCGAGTCCGGGCCGGCGGTGAGGACGTTGAAGCATCCGAGCCCGCCGGAGCAGCCCGGCAGCGGGATGCCCGCCCAGCGCTGGACCAGCCCGATCGGCGCGTCCAGCGGGGTACCCCGGGAGGCCAGGCGCTGCACCGCGTCGGCCAGCGCACGCCGGGCGGCCGCGTTCTCGCCGTCGATCCCGCGCGGGGTGGTGAGCGGCTGCGCCGGGTCGTACGGCACGCGTTCCCAGGTGCGTGTGCCGCTGCGGGCCAGCTCCATCCAGAACGCCTGCCAGAGCACGGTGCCCCTGCTGTCGGCGTCGGCCCGGGTGTTCCAGGCGGCGAGCACCTCGCAGGCCGCGCGGACGTCCACCGGGGCGCCGTCGGTCGCGGTCGGCGTGGGGTGGGCGCGGCACATCGCGACCGCGTCGTCCCGGTTCAACTCGGCGGTCCGGACGCGGTCGCCGAACATCGTCGCCTGGAGCGAGGACAGGGTGAAGCCCGCGGTGCCGAGGCCGTCGCGGCCGGACCGGCGGTCGGCGATCATCTGCAGGCCCAGCTGCGCGCGCGGGCCGATAGCGGTGCCGTTGTTGTAGATCTCGGGCAGTGCGGCGAGCGGGGCGTCCGCGTTGGTCAGGTACGGGCCGTTGTTGGAGTTGGCGACGTAGTCGGTGCGGGTGAGGGTCGGGTGGTTGGCGGGCCCGTAGACGCCGGGCACCAGCGCGTCCGGGTCGCTGCCCCAGTCGCAGGCGGTGGTCGAGCCGTCCAGGACGCCGCCGAACTCCTCGGCCTCCCGGGCGCACTGCGCGTTCTGCGCGTCGGTGACGTGCGGGACGGCGGAGCTGTCGGTGAAGTACGCGGTGCCGCCGGCGTCGGTGGCGATGGTGTACGTCCAGGGCACGCCCTGGTAGGTGCGCTGGGCCTGCTTCAGCTGGTCGAGGTTCCGGGCCTTGCCGATCGCCAGCCACTCGTTCATCGAGCGCAGGTTGCCGGCGTTGGCGTCGCGGACGGCGAAGGCGTGCTCGGTGGTCCACCCGTCGGCCAGCACCGGCCCGTAGCGGGAGTCGTAGAGCGTGCGGGCGACGGTGGACACGGTGCCGTCGGCCGCCCGGACGGCGACCGGGACGCTCCGGCTGGTCATCTGCTCGGCCCGGCCGTCGACCAGGTAGCGGGTCGGGTCGCCCGGGAGGAGCGCGAGCCGGTAGACCGAGGCGTGGTCGGCGTAGCTGGTGGTGTGCGTCCAGGCCAGGCCGCGGGTGTGGCCGATCTCGACCAGCGGGGTGCCGTAGATGCCCGCCCCCGCGACGTCCATGACACCGGGGATGGTGAGCTGGACCTGGTAGAAGCGGTCGCTACCGGCCCACTTGAGGTGCGGGTTGGCCAGCAGCATGGCGGTGCCGTCGCGGGTCGCGTCGCGGCCGAGGGCCCAGCCGTTGCTGCCGAGGTCGGCGGCCTCGCCACCGCTCGCGGGTGCGGTGCGGGCGTTCTTCGCGGGGTTCGTGGCGCCGGCCGTGGCGGCGTCCTTCGCGCCGGTCGTGGCGCCGGCCGTGGCGGCGTCCTTCGCGGCTGGGGTAGCGGCTGGGCCCGTCCCGGCGGCGCCCGGCGGCGTCGCGGTGCCGATGGCGCCCTTGTAGGCGACCTCGCCGCCGGCCGTGTTGACGTCCAGGATCAGCGACCAGAGGTCCAGGGCGCTGATCGGGCCGACCCAGTCCTTGCCCCGGCAGGTGGCGTCCGGCAGCTTCGCCACGCCGGTGTCGCTCAGGTAGCGGTTGTACCCGGCCGCATAGCCCTCGACCATCCGGCGCAACTCGTCCGTCGGGCCGAGCGGGGCCGGCCGGTCCAGCAGCGTCTGCACGGTGCCGGCCTCGCGCAGACCCCGCTGATAGGTGTCGCTCGCCAGGTTGGGGACGGTCCGGTCGTCGGCGGTGGTCTCGTCGGGGCCGAAGTAGCGGGACCGCTCGCCGCGCAACGTCACCACATGGTCGGCGAGTTGGCAGAGGTTGTCCTGCGCGAAGGCGTACCCGTAGCCGTAGCCGAGGCCGCCGAAGTCGCGGGCCTGGATGTGCGGCACCCCGTACTCGGTCCGCCGGATCTTGGCGGTGTAGCCGCCTCCGCGCTCCTCGGCCTGGTCGCCCCCGGCCGCGTGGGCGGGCAGCGGCACCAGCGCTACCGCCGAGACCGACGCGAGGCAGAACGCCACCGCACCGGACCTCAATCGCCCCAGGAGTACTCCGAACTGACGTTCGGTCACATGAGTTTTCGCTGTCATGCTGATCAGGCTGCCGGTCGCCGCCGCCGGGGCACATCGCCCCTTCGGACGACCCCTCCCGTGGGCCAATCGGCCTACCGGCGTACATCGCCGGTAGGGGGCGGCGCCGTGGAACCCCGAGGTGTGATCGATCACCCGGATGACCGGCAACCGGCCGCGGCCCGTCCTCGTTGCTCCGGGCATGAGCCATACGAACCAGCCCCGAGTCCTGCACGTCGTCGCCGGTCGGACCGAACAGAGGCCGCCGGCCGCTGAGTTGACCCAGTCGTGGAGCAGCAGCGTCGCCGAGCAGGCTGCGGACGCCCTCGACGCGCTGCGGACCGTCGAGGTTCCGGTGGGCGCTCTGCGGGCCGCGCTGCTGATCCTCGCCGGCCTGACCGACGCCCTGTCGGCGTAGGAGCCGCGGAGGGAGCGTCCGTTGGCCGCCCCCGCCGGGCCGCCCGGCGGGGGCGGCCGAGAGGCCGGGACAGGACAGGCCGGGCGGCCCCGCTGGTACGGTCGCGCCATGATCGACGAAGCTCCCGAGCCGCACACCGGCCACGTGCCCGATGCCACCGCCGACCCGGTCTCCCCCAGCCTGGTCTCCCCCGGTCCGCTCACGCCGGGCCCGCACACGCCCGGTCCGGTGACCGCCGACGACCTCGCGCTCGTCCTGAATCTCGCCGCCGCCACCCTGCGTGGCGCGCCCGCGGACGCCGACTGGTCCCGGCCGGCCGGGACCGTCGACTGGGACTGCTGGGCCACCGTCGAGCACCTGGCGGACGACCTGATCGCCTACGCGGCCCAGCTCGGCCCGCAGACCCCGCCGCTCGACCGCTACGTCCCGTTCCTGTCCCTTCGTCACTTCCCGGGCGGGCCCAACAGCTTCGTCTTCGCGCAGCGCGAGGCCGGCCCGGCGGGCCTCGTCCAGGTGCTGGAGGCGAGCGGCGCCCTGATGGTCGCGATGGCCCGCACCGCCGCGCCAAAGGCCCGCGCGTACCACCCGTGGGGCATCGCCGACCCGGCCGGGTTCACCGCGATGAGCCTGGTGGAGACGCTCGTCCACCTGCACGACGTGGCCGAGGGACTCGGCCTGCCGTGGCAGCCCCCGGCCGACGTCTGCCACCGCACGCTCGCCCGGCTCTTCCCCGACGTCCCGCTCGATGCGGCCGCCGGCCCCTGGCCGACCCTGCTCTGGGCCACCGGCCGCGCCGAGCTCCCCGGCCGCCCGCGCCGGACCGACTGGCGCTGGTACGCGGAGGTCCGGGACGACGCGTAGTCCATTCCCTCATTCCCCGACGGGAATTGTGGCGACGCCCGGCTCCGGCGAGGATCGGCCCGTAGCCAGGAACCGCCACCGGGAAGGACTCCCCCCATGCGCTCGTACCGTCTCGACAAGCCCGGCCAGACCGACGGCCTCGCCCTCCACCACGGCGAGCCGCCCGCCCCCGGACCCACCGAGGTGCTGGTGAAGGTGCACGCCGCCTCGCTCAACCGCCGGGACGCGCTGATCCTCTCCGGCCGCTACCCGCTGCCCGCGCGGCCCGGGGTGGTGGCGCTCAGCGACGGTGCGGGCGAGGTGGTGGCCGCCGGGGCCGCGGTCACCAGGCTCCGGGTGGGCGACCACGTCACCGGCAGCTACTTCCCCCGGTGGACCGACGGCCGGCTGCGCCCCGAGCTCGCCGACCAGCTCGGCTGCACCGTCGACGGCCTGCTCACCGAGTACGCCGTCCTCGACGAACAGGCGCTGGCGGTGCTGCCGGCGGAGCTGGGCTGGGCCGAGGCCGCCTCCCTGACCTGCGCCGGGGTGGCCGCCTGGCGCGCGCTGACCGGCGGCGGCCCGCTCCTCGCCGGCCAGACCGTGCTCACCCTGGGCAGCGGGGACGTCTCGCTGTTCGCCGTCCGGTTCGCCAGGATGCACGGCTGCCGGGTGATCGCCGTCAGCGGCAGCGAGGCCGGGGCCGAGCGGCTCGCCGAGCTCGGTGCGGACCACGTGATCGACCGCCGGCGGACGCCCGAGTGGTCCGGTGAGGTGCGCCGGCTGACCGGTGGCGCGGGAGCCGACGTCGTGGTCGAGACCCACGGCCCGGCCACCATCGAACAGTCCGTCCGCGCCGCCGCGCTGTACGGGCAGATCGTGCTGCTCTGGGTGGTCGGCGACCAGCCGGCCACACTGCGGATCAGTGACGAGGCGTACGCGGGCTCGCTGGCGACGATCCGGCCTGAGTTCGTCGGCAGCCGAGCCGACCTCGAGGCGGTGATCCGGGCGGTCGGGACGCACGGGCTGGGGCCGGTGGTCGGGCGGGAGTTCGGCTTCGACGAGGTGCCGCAGGCGTACCGCCACTTCCTGGAGCGCGGCACGGTCGGCAAGACGGTGATCCGGGTGGCCGGCTGACGAAGGGCCCGTCCGGACGGCCCTCGCCCCGGCCCCTGGCGCCTCCGCCCGGCCGGCCCGCCGCCGGCGCGGCCCTCCCCAGAGCCCCGCAGGTCGTGGGCGCTTGGCCGGGTCGCCCGTCCACGTTCTATTGTGGCGGGCGCGGCGGCGGCGCGGCCGGGAGGCGGCGCGCGGAGCCGCCCGGGTGTGGAGCAAAGGGGTGGACGGTGGCGGGGCGGCGGAACGACGGGGTGCTGGCGGTCTGGGCGGAGGCGCAGCGGCAGCAGCAGCGCCGGGAGGAGGCCCAGTGGCGCGCCCAGGCGGCCGAGCAGCGCCGCAGCGAGCGCGAGGCTCGCGAGGCGCAGCGGGCGGCGGCCCGGGGTGAGCGCGAGGCGCTGCGGGCGTACCAGCAGTCACGGGAGGCGGAGGCGGCCCGGCGGACGGCCGAACTGGACGCCCGGGTTGAGGAGTTGAAGGGCCTGCTGGCGGACGGTCTGGGCCGGCCGGCGTTCAGCCCGCGGGCGTTGCTGGCGCCGCGGACGCTGCCGGCGTTCGAGCCGGGCCGGCTCGGGGAGCCGGTGCCGATGCCGGACCAGGCGCGCTACCAGGTGCCGCCGCCGGATCCGGTGCAGGCACGCAATCCGGCGGTCTGGCGGCAGTACGAGCAGTACGTGGCGCAGGCGCGGGCCCGGTTCGAGCAGGACTGGTACGCGGCGCAGGCCGACGAGGCGGAGCGGCAGCGCCGGCTGGCCGAGTACCACGGGCAGTATCTGGAGTGGGTGGCCCAGCACCGCCGCCAGGACGAGGAACGGGCCGCCCGTACGCAGGAGTTGCTGGAGCGGCTGCGCTCGGGGCAGCCGGAGGCGGTGCAGGAGTACTTCACCGCCGTGCTGTACGCCTCGGCGGGCTGGCCGGAGGGGTTCCCGCACCGGCTTGTCGCCGCCTGGGAGGCGTCGAGCCGTCAGCTGGTGGTGAACTGGGAGCTTCCGGGCGCCGACGTCGTGCCGGCGAGCGGCCGGGTGCGGTACGTGAAGACGGACGACCGGGAGGCCGAGGTGGCCCGCCCGGCCACCGAGCGCAAGGCGCTGTACCGGGAGGTGCTGGCGCAGAGCGCGCTGCGGGTGGTGGCCGAGCTGTTCCGGGCGGACGCCGACGGGCTGCTGGCGTCGGTGGTGCTGAACGGATTCGTCCGCGGCATCGACCCGGCGACCGGCCGGGAGGCGGAGCGCTTCCTGTCCACGGTGACGGTCGACCGGCCCGAGTTCGCCGGGCTGGCGCTGGACCGGGTGGCGGCCCTGGAGTGCTTCCAGGGGCTCGGCGGCAAGCTGTCGGCGCGGCCGGAGCGGCTGGACGAGGTGCGGCCGGACCGGCTGCCGGAGACGGTCGGCGGCAGTGTGGCCGGGCAGGGCGGCGATGAGGAGCCGGACCTGTTCGAGATGGACCCGATCGAGTTCGAGGAGCTGATCGCCGAGCTGTTCCGGCTGCGCGGGTTCCGGGTGATGACGACGGCCCGCAGCGGGGACGCCGGGGTGGACGTGGTCGCGGAGGACCTCGACCCGGTGACCGGCGGACGGATCGTCATCCAGGCCAAGCGCTACCGCTCGACGGTCTCCCCCACGGCCGTCCGCGACCTCGACTCCACGGTGCGCCACCACGGCGCGATCAAGGGGATCCTGGTGACCACGGCCGGGTTCGGACCGGGCTCGTACGACTACATCCGCAACAAGCCGCTGACGCTGGTGAGCGGCCCGGAGCTGGTCGAGCTGCTGGCCGAGCAGGGCCTGCGCGGCCGCCTCGGCGGCGGCAACGGCGGCCGGCCCGCCCGGACGGACGGCACGGCCCCCGGCAGCGACACCCCCGTGCCCGCCGGCGAGCGGCCGAGCAGCGTCCAGCTGTCCTGGCGGAGCCGGACGGCCGGCGGGGACGCGGTGGAGCTGGACGTCTCGGCCTTCCTCTGCGCCGGCGGGAAGGTGCTGAGCGACGAGCACTTCGTCTTCTTCAACAACCCGCAGGACCCGGACGGCGCCGTCCGGCTGCACCCGACCCGCTCCGTCCCCGGCGAGCCGGTCCGCGCGGCCGAACTGACGCTGGATCCGGGACGGCTGCCGGCGGCGGTGGACGCGGTGGTGATCGCGGTCTCCACCGAGGAGGAGGAGCCGCCCGCCCTGCCGCTCGGCTACGTCCACGGGCTGGCCCTCACGGCGGTGTACGGCCCGGGTGCGGCCGGCCCGGAGCGCTGGACGGCCGCCACCGGCGGGGTGCCGGACACCGCCCTGCTGGTGGGCGCCTTCCAACGCAAGGGCGGAAGCTGGCAGTTCGCGCCGGACGGAACGACGGTGGCGGGCGGGCTGGCCGGGCTCGCGGTGCGCTGGGGCGTCGCGGTCGAGTAGCCGCCCCACCGCCCGGCGGACGCGCCTCAGGGGCGGACGTCATACCTGGGGAGGAGAGGACTCCCCGTCGTCCCGCCGGGACGGCGGGGGGCCGCCGTCCCGGGGGCCGACACTTCCGACCTGCGCGGATTGGGAGGATTGAACGGAACACGATCATCCGTGCCCGTTCATGCCCATTCCCGTCCCCGCAGGAGTTTCCCCGTGACGATGTCCGCAACCGCCGTCCGTACCGGCCGGGCGGCCGCCCGCGCCACCGGCCTGAACAAGGTCTACGGGGAGGGGGAGACCCGCGTCGTCGCCCTCGAC